>JAZBPA010000292.1:0-8928 GCA_036351435.1 Candidatus Competibacteraceae bacterium | reverse complement strand
TTGTCCCATATACTCCAAACTGCTGGCCGTACGATTGCCGATGGCTAAGATGCGATGGCCATAACCATGTGCGGGTGATGCCTCAATCCGCTGCAGTGCAAAGGCAGCGATGTCCTCGTTGAAACGTCCGCATAAGCCTTGATCCGAACCAAACACGATGGCACCTAAACCGCCGCCAGCAGACTTAGGTGGTAGTCCTTCCTGCAACGCGGTATCGCGCAACAGCACATGCAGACCGAATTCGATAGTCCGATAATAAACGGCCAGTGACTGCGTTGCTCGTTCGTACTGGCGGATGCTGACAGCGGCCAACGCTTTCATGGTGCTGACAATCGATTGCAGATCCTGATAACTGCTGATGCGGCGGTTAAGTTGTTGCAAGGTTTCCATGGTCATCCTTCTCGCTACGATTCACCTGACCTTTGCCCTGCGATGGCTTGACGGAGCGTATCCCGCCACTGCTTGCGCTGCGCCGCGTTCAGTATCTCGCCTGCAGTAATGCTGTTGCAGAGGGCGGGCACTTGTGCGTGGATCGCACGCCGCAGAGCCGTTTCAGCCTGCGCAATGTTGGCTACCGGCACCTCATCCAACAGGCCCTGGTTGATGGCCTCCAATACCGCAACCTGATCAGCCACTGACAAAGGGGTGTGCTCGGCTTGTTTGAGAATGGCCCTTACCCGCCGACCGCGCTCGATAGTCTCGCGGGTTTCTTCGTCGAGGCGGGTTGCGAAGCGGGAGAACGTTTCCATCTCTTCGAACTGAGCATAAGCTAGTTTAAGATCGCCAGCGACTGCCCGGTATACGGGTAGCTGGGTTTTGCCGCCGACGCGGGATACCGATTTGCCAATATCGATAGCCGGCATAACGCCTTTACGGAACAGATCCGGCGACAGAAAAATTTGCCCATCGGTGATGGAAATGAGATTTGTGGGGATGTAAGCCGAGATGTTCTGAGCCTGGGTCTCGACTATGGGTAAGGCGGTCAAGGAACCACCGCCGTGTTCCTTGCGCAAATGCGTAGCGCGTTCCAGCAAACGGGCATGGATATAAAAAATATCGCCGGGGTAGGCTTCCCGGCCAGGCGGTCTTCGTAACAACAGGGACAGTTCCCGATAAGCGCGGGCATGGCGCGTTAAATCATCGTAAACGATCAGCACATCGCGTCCCTGGCTCATGAAATACTCCGCCACGGTGGTCGCCGCATAGGGTGTTATGAATTGTAATCCGGGCAAATCATCACCGGTTGCCACCATCACCACGCAATATTCCAGCGCATGATGTTCACGCAGAGTGTCAACCACACGGGCAACCGCGGTGCCGCGCTGACCTATGGCGCAATAGATGCAAATCACGTTCTGATCGCGCTGATTCAGTATCGTGTCCACGGCGATCGTGGTCTTGCCCGTTTGTCGGTCGCCGACCAGCAACTCGCGCTGACCCCGGCCTATCGGAATTAGTGCATCAACCGCTTTTAACCCGGTTTGCAACGGCACTGTCACCGGCGCGCGATCCAGAATGGTGGGTGCTTCACGTTCCACGGGGCGGCGTTCTTGAAAGCGCAATGGACCGCCACCATCCAATACCCGGCCGCTCGCATCCAAGACGCGGCCCAGCAACCCCTCGCCGACCGGCGTGTCGGTCAAACGCTCGGTCGCCTGTGCTCGGGTGCCCGTAGTCAGCTCAGTGCTGTCCTGCAATAGTGCAATCCCAATCCCATCAGGTTGTAAATCGAACGCCATCCCCAGAGCGCCGCCCGCAAACGCGACCAGCGATTCCGCGCGTATCCCCGCCAGACCTCTTACGTTTACTACACCGCCGCCGACATAGGTCACCGTACCGATGGCACGTGATTTAAGTTGCGGGACTCGATTGTCGAGAACCTGCTCCCAAGCGGCGAATGCCCCATCGGCTGCTTGCTGCAACGGGGTATTCACGCCAGTGTTTGTTCGGGGTGCACTTCCAGTGTCGTCCACGTTTGCTCCAAATCCGATTCAATTTCATCGAGATACTCGCCGAGCGTCCAACCCAGGGTCCAGCCGCCGATTTGCAATTCGACGCCGCAAACCGCGTCTAGTCCCGGTTCGAAGTACACATCGACCGCCGTGCCGGCGAGTTCGCTCAGCGTTTTGGCAAGCAGGGAACGTACTGCATCAGTGGTTTCGAAGGTCGTGATAATCTGGACGGGCTCGGAGCCCCCGACAAGCACGGAAATCAACTGCTCACGAGCTTCGTTGTCCAGATTGTTTAAACGCTTTACCCAGACCTGCGCCATGCGTTCTTCCAACGAGCTATCCGCCATATCGGCCAGCACGCGGCGTAACCCACGCAGCACCGCATGACCAGTTTGGCGGCGAATCGCTTTAAGAAAAGCGCCTTTTTCCCGCGCTATTTCCCGCTGCCATTGGTGCCGCGACTGTTCGACGGACTGGCGCGCTTCAGTCATGAGCGCTTGACGTTGCTGTTCCACGTCACGTTGCGCTTGTTCCAATAGTTCATCCCGTTGTTGTTCGATGGCCTGTTGTTGGTCGCGAAATTGCTGCATGGCCTGGCTTGCTTCGCTCTCCCGCTGCTGGGCTTCGAGCAAGCGGTCGGCGATGCGCTGCTCGCGTTTGGCCATGGCATCCATTACCGGGCGATAAAGAAACCGCTTGAGCAAATAAATAAGAACCAGAAAATTGATGATCTGCGCACTGACAGTGATCCAATCGATTTGCATGCTTCAGCCCCCGGCTTGGGCCACCATATAATTCCAAAAAGGATTAGCAAACAACAGGATCATCGCCACCACGAAACAATAGATGGCGGTGGACTCAATCATGGCCAACCCAACGAACAGGGTGCGACTAATGGTGCCTGCTTCGTCAGGTTGCTGAGCGATCGCACTGAGTGCCTGTGCCACAGCCCGTCCTTCGCCAAGGGCGGGTCCTATGGCACCGATGGCGATGGTTAGGCCAGCGGAAATGATAGAAGCGATGCCGATAAGTGTTAAGTTGTCCATGAGATCTCCCCGGTTGTCAAAGTGCCAGCAGGCTGTCAGTCCTAGAGTCATCAAGGGCGCTATTTTTGTTGGCGGACAGCGGTAGCGGATGCGATATAGACCATAGCCAATACCGCGAAAATGTAAGCCTGGATCATGCCGGTCAGCAGACCCAGCAACTGCATCAAGATGGGAAAAAAGAACGGGGCAAGACTCAGCAAAATACCGGCGATCACCGCACCACTCATGATATTGCCGTACAAACGCACCGCCAGCGCTAAGGTGCGCGAGAATTCGCCAATGAGGTTGAATGGCAGCATCAGAACCGTGGGCTGGATATAGTGCCGGAGATAGGCCAACAGCCCCTCATGGCTGATGCCATACCAAGGAACGGCGACAAATACGCAGATGGCCAACGCGGTAGTCGTCGATAAGGAAGCGGTCGGCGGTTGGTAACCCGGAACAATACTCAGCAGATTGCAGGTCGCTATGAACAAGAACAACGTACCAACGAACGGTAAAAATGGAGCAGGGTCCCGACGGCTTATCTGATGAATTTGCTCCCGGATACCGATTACCACCACTTCGAGTAAGTTTTGCCAGCGCGATAACTCAGCGGTATCAGACAGCCGCAGGGTAATCAAGCGCGCACCGCCGACCAGCAACGCTATGACTAGCCAAGTATAAATAAGTGTTGCATTGACGGCCAAAGGCCCCCATTGCCAAAAGACGATATTATCAGGACTCATTGTCATGGCGGGTTACCTGCTGCACGAACGATTAATCCTGTCGGGTGATTTTCTATCAGTGCGCTTTCCCACACCGCACCCGAGTTCGTTAGTATTGTACCGCGAATGTGCGTTCTGAATGCGGTAACCTGAATGCATTACCGCCCATCTCCCGTTAAGGCGCTTGCCTAAGGACCGGCCAAACGATCATGACCCCTGTCTATGAACAATTGTATCTGTTAGCTACAGCCCTAGCGATTGGGTTGTTGATTGGCGCTGAACGGGGTTGGGCGGAACGCGACGTGGCGGAAGGCCAACGGATTGCGGGTTTTCGTACTTACGGCCTGATTGGATTGTTAGGCGGCGTGTGCGGATTATTGGCGCAAGCATTAAACGTCCTCATTCTCGGTTTCGGTTTTCTGGGCTTGGTGCTGTTGTTGACAGTGGCCTATATCGTCGACTTCCAACGCGATAACGATGTGAGTATTACCAGCCTCGTAGCCGGTTTATTGACCTTTGCGCTGGGGGCCTTGGCGGCGTTGGGCCATGTGCTTCCAGCGGCAGCCAGCGCCGTGGTCACCACTGTGTTGCTGGGCTATAAACCGCAACTGCATTTTTGGTTAAAAACCCTGGAGCAGCGTGAACTCAAGGCAACAATGCAGTTATTGCTCATCTCAGTGGTCATGCTGCCGTTGCTACCCAATCAAGGGTATGGTCCCTGGCGCGCGCTGAACCCTTATGAAATTTGGTGGATGGTGGTGTTGATCGCTAGCATTTCGTTTAGCGGTTATTTTGCGATGAAGTTCGTCGGGGAGCGCAAGGGTATAGTGCTGACCAGCCTGTTTGCCGGCTTGGCGTCTTCCACGGCGCTCACCTTGCACTTTTCCCGATTGGCCCAGTCGCGCCCGCATTTGACGACTTATCTGGCCGCCGGCATCCTGATTGCGTGCGGCACCATGTTCCCGCGCATGGTGGTTGTAGCAGGGCTGATCAACCCCGCTTTGCTTCCTATTATCATCGGTCCGGCGTTGCTTATGGCCGCGCTGACTTACGGCAGCGTGGTCATGTACTGGTTTTACCAAGCGAGGACATCGCCCCCCGGAGCGGCAGCGGGGTCAATGCAAAATCCACTGGAGTTCGGCGTTGCACTGCGTTTTGGCGCGTTGTTAGCCGCCGTCGTGTTACTAACCCGAGCATTGCAAGACTATCTGGGAGAAGCTGGCATTCTGTTAATGGCAGCACTCTCCGGCGTGGCCGATGTGGATGCCATCAACCTCACGCTGTCGCGAATGAGCAATCATGAGCTGGCAACTGAATTAGCAGCGACCGGCATTATCATTGCCAGCGCTGCCAACAGCCTGGTCAAAGGGGTATTGACGGCCAGTATCGGGGGACGCACTTTGGGACTGCGAGTAGCCTTGCCGTTGTTGGTCGCCGCTGGTGCGGGTCTTGCGGTCGTGGCGTTGCCCTATCTTCGCGGATAGCGTGCTTTCACTTACTTTCGCCCACTCTCCTGGCCAATCCAATACCACGCATTCCAGCAACCCACGACCGCACCGATAAACAACAGCGTCAATGTCCACGATATCGGACCTGGCCAAGTGTTATCAATCCACCACCCCAGAGCTATGCCCGCCAGCGTGGGAATCGTCACCGCCCAACCGACCAGACCGAACATGCCTAGCCCGAACCAGACCGAACGATCTTGCGCGCCTGCCGCCTGTTTTTTACGCCGGACTCGGCGGTGCACCGACTCAGTCAAACGCCGTTGCTCGATTGGCGTGCGGTCATCGGAAGACGGTTTAGCCACCACGGAGGCTCTCGAGTTGCATGAATCGCCTGACTGCGCCGGCTTCTAAACGAGCGACAGCACTACGCGCCCGGCGTGCTTGCTCATCAAGTACCTGAAATTGTTCCTGAACGTAAGTTTCCAGCATGTCCAGGTCGTCACTGATAAACCCCCGCAGTGTTGAGACCAAGACCTGTTCGCCGCATTTGACCAGAATGCCTTCATCAATGGCGGCGATACGCCGCTGGTGAGCAATAGTCCAGTAGTAAAAAACACCCGGCGTTAAGGCCGCCACGAAGTCTACATGGCGCGGCAGCAGGCAAAAAAAGCCGTTATCGGCTTCGGCGATCACTTTGCTGACATCCGCTTCAATCAGCACGGCGGTGGGTTCTACGAGTTTTAGGTGCATTCCGGTTCAGGGCTACTGTTAGGCGGGTTCGCGACGGGATTTTGCCTCGTCGATTGTGCCGATCATGTATAACGCCTTTTCTGGTGTATCGGCAAATTCACCGGCGAGAATACGCTCGCAACCCGCAATGGTTTGCTCCAGAGTGACCGTCTTGCCCGGATAGTTGGTGAATTGCTCGGTCGTGACAAAAGGCTGGGTCAGAAAACGCTCCAAACGGCGCGCCTGACTCACCGTCGCGCGATCATGTTGGGATAATTCCTCCAAGCCCAGCATGGCAATGATGTCCTTTAGCTCTTCGTATTCGGCCAATATCCGGCGCACATCGGTAGCCGCCGCATAGTGCCGATCCCCCACCACCGCCGGGTTGAGCATTTTTGACTCCGAGGCCAAGGGGTCAACGGCCGGATACAGACCCTGACTGGCGCGGTTGCGGGAAAGTACGATGGAAGCCGACAAATGGGCGAAGGTATGGGTTGCCGACGGGTCGGTCAGATCATCGGCGGGCACATAAACCGCTTGGACGGAAGTCATGGCGCCGTTGGCCGAACTGCAGATGCGTTCCTCCAGTTCAGCCAGTTCCGTGCCCAGGGTAGGCTGGTAGCCGACGCGGGAGGGGATTCTGCCCATCAAGCCCGAAACTTCTGTGCCGGCCTGAACAAAACGGAAAATGTTATCGATTAATAACATGACGTCGCGACGTGCTTCGTCGCGAAAGTATTCGGCCACGGAAAGCGCCGCATGCGCTACCCGAAAGCGGGCGCCGGGCGGTTCGTTCATCTGGCCGAAGATCATGGCGGTGTTGTTCAACATGCCGGTATTTTGCATCTCCCGATACAATTCCTCGGCTTCGCGGCAGCGTTCACCAACGCCACAAAATAGGCTAATGCCTTGATAACGCTCGACCATATTATGAATGAGTTCGGTGATCAGCACCGTTTTTCCTACGCCGGCGCCACCAAATAACCCGGCCTTGCCACCGCGTTCCAGGGGGGCCAGCAAATCGATCACCTTAATACCGCTGGCGAAGATTTCTCGAGTTGTGACCCGTTGCGCCAGCGGTAAAGGATCGCGATGAATAGGGCGCCGTTGACAACCGTCAAGTGGTTCACCGCCGTCGATGGCGTCTCCGAACACATTGATCATCCGTCCCAGCAAGGCGTCCCCGACCGGCACTTCGAACGGGCCGCCAGTATCAAATACCGGTGTGCCCAGAGCCAAACCACGGGTTGGATTCAATGCAAGACAACGGACCTGGTCAACAGCGACTTCACTATGGACCTCCATGACTATAGAGTGCTCTTGAACCACTCGTAATTGCCGTTGCAGAGGTGGAGCCGGACCGATGAGCCGCACGTCGATGACATTGCCGCGAATCGCGGCGACATGGCCACAGGGTTCAGTGTTGTCGCTAGTCATGGTTAGACACTCAGTTAGTCCACGTTTTTTAGCCAATCTATATCGTCAGCAATTGTCCTAGCCAATGCGGTATGGTTCGGAGTGGTTACAGGGACAGGCTCTTCAAACCAAGTAGTGGCTGCTGATGTTGGCTACCGCAGGCGGCAAATGGGCGTGCTGAAGAATCAGATCGAACGGTTTGGCATACCGGCTAATGCGCGCGCGGATACGCTGCAAAGCCCTTCGAAAATCGGCGGCGTCATTGATGCGAAAGCCCAGGTGGGAAAGTAACGCTTTCACAGGCTTCAACCAGAACGGATAAGGCAACGTGATCTGCGCCAGGGGATCTTCAGCGAACAGGTCTACAACACAGAAGGCGGGCACATGCTCCGGAATGACCTCGGCCTGGCGGATGCGGCTCCAGTATTTGTGCTCGCATTGCAATACGGCTTCCAGCGAAGGACCAGGCAGGTTCATGGCACGCCGCAGAATGGGTAGCGTGGTGCTGACCGGAAAATCCCAGTAGCCGATGACCGCATCGACGCGCCCCTGAAACGCCTGCAGGACACGCGTACCTTCGTCAAGCAACCGGGCGACCGGAAAATCGTCCTGTTGCTTGACCTCGGCATAGGTCAGTAGCGGGTGGAACGTATAGTCATCGGCACCGGGCAGAGTTTGCAGTTGGGCCAGATGGAAATCGTCGAGACCTACCACAAAGATGTTTTTCATGCATTGTAATGACAACCGCTAAGGCAATCCGGTGCCAAGAAAAAGTGTTATGCAGGAAGCCGCTCAAAAATACCAAGAATTAATAGCTTAACACGATAGTGTCTTTCTCAGTCAGCGCGCCAAAGGTCAAATCAGGTGTGCTCACTTTGGCGCCAGCCATCAGATCATTCTCAGTGACTCCGGCGACTTTCATACAAGTGCCACAGACTAATACGGCATGTCCTTTCTTAATCAGCGATTGCAGTAACTGGGCTGGGGTTTTTCCTGTTGGACCGAAAGTACCTTGAACAGTTTTTTTGTCCGCAATATGCACACCACGAACATTTAAAAAGACGGTTACCGAATGGCCTCGGTCAGCTGCATTGTTAGCATGACCAGCAGCCATTCCAGCAGTCCAGCTATCATCAGTCGTAATATTATAGAAAAAGGGGACTTTTTCTTCGGCGTTAGCGAAAGACACTGTAACGATAAGCAGACTTAAAAAGACCACACTGGATAAACTTTTAATCATTATCTTCATTTTTTTTCTCCGTTGAACGTAAATAGATTTTGTCAGGATTTAACTGATACCCCCAAGGCAGATCTGAATTTTTCCAGCCGTTTACGTTGCGCTGGGGACTGTCTGGATTACTTTTGTTCTTCTCACCTTCAAAGCCATCGGTCACTACGTAGACTGACTTAAAGCCCAACCCTTGTAAGGCTTTCGCGGATGGCGCACCGCGTGTACCGCCCGAACGACACATCAAAATAATGGGTGCGCTTTTATCAATACCTTCGCCAAACGGACCACTGTCATGCTGCGCTAAGTTGTTGATTAATCCGCCCGAGATTGGCGGCCTGCTGCAGGGCTTGGTCAATAATATTCGCTTCGGGCATTTGCGGAAGCAGTTTTAACACTTCC
>JAZBPA010000291.1:0-4839 GCA_036351435.1 Candidatus Competibacteraceae bacterium | reverse complement strand
TGTATTTTTGGGACGAAAGCCCCGATGCGGGAGATCGTTATCGGTATGCTCTAAGACCGAATCGATCCGATGAGGCTTACTCTTACCCCGACCGTTTTGATAGACCTTGGCGCTACCGTCCCTGGTATTGGCCGAGTTTTTCGTTAGGGCTTGGCTATTGTAAGGGTTGCGGCGGATGGCGGGCCGCTCCTTCGCTTTATTGGCCTGGTACCGGCGTGTATTTCAGATACGGATACTGAGCCGCGTTCATATAGCCTATGTTGTAATGCTGGCCTGTTACGATTACTTGGATACCGTCGACAGCGAGTTGTGCATTCTCAGCACGACCACTTCGCTGCATGATGTCGCTATCAAGCCAACTAAAAAATCCTGCGTTTCAATGCTCCCACTGAATCCCGCTCATCGATGGCACCATTAATGTCTCGCGCAAAGCATTCGTTGCAAGCCTGTTGAACTCACCTCGCTTTTCTTCCGTTGAGCAACCACAGATAAATTCACCAATCCAACTGGTAGGCCATTCAGCATCGACATGCACTGCTCCGGCGACGCTTGAATGTTCGGGGTTGGGCAAAGCGGCAATAATATCGCGAGCGTTACCGTGTGCGTTACAGGCCGAAGGTTCTGCAGTAAGCACAATAGTCCGGACCTGAATCATTGCAGCTGCTCTCGCTCCCATACCGTCTACGTCGACCGGATCGAGTCCGACCCATAGGGCTAGATTTGGAGAGTCGGCTGCCGATAACAAACTTGATAGTCCTCCAGCTGAAAACCCCATAAGCCCCAATCTCGTTGGGTCGATCCGCTGCTTCCAGGCCTCATGATCGACGAAGAACGCTTGTAACTCTGTGATGAAGCGGCTATTCCGAGCGTGGTCCGACCATGCCGGTAGGTCGGGTATTACGGCCACAAAACCCGCCTTCACAAGGTGTTTCCCCCAGCCAGCCATATTTTGTCGGACGCGCATGAATCCGTGTGTGATAATCACTACAGGGGCCGGTTCGTCGGTATCAGGCCAATAAATATCGATATCGGCATTCCCTGCCGGCAGTTGCACGTGAATAGTTTCAAGAGTTACATCTTTAGCGACAAATTGTTTGTTGTGTGCGCAAGAGGCGAGGCCTGTCCCAATCGCAGCCAAAACCAAAACAGCAGTAGATCGGTCCAAATGTAAACGCTTCAAAATGCCTTTCATTCTCGGTGCGGTGATGGATAATCGGCTGAACATGATCTGTGAATCCAAACGCTAAATACAGCATTCCAAGTCTGCGGAGGACAATATCTCAGGGTTTGTCTTTTCGTCGCTCGCGTTCGTTGACAAGAGTTTCGCTTGCCTAGCCGAATCTATAGTCGATAATTCAACGTATGACTAGATCAGACTTATTGGAGATACCTCTATGAAGCGTAGACTGTTTCTTACTCTCGCAGCCGTTACCAGCGGCGGCGCCTTTGCACCCTTATTGATGCCCCGTGGACAAACCTGGGCAGTGAATAGCGAACCTGATCTGGACGCGATTGTTCAGGGTTGGCAGTCTTTATTGCCGGAGAATGCCGAGGTAGCGCTGTCTACTGAATCAGTGACTAAACCTGAGGCTGAATGGCGCAAGCAACTCAGTCCAGAAGCATATAAGGTGTTGTTTCACGAGGATACTGAACGGCCTTTCTCTAGTCCGTTGAACGACGAAAAACGTCCCGGCGTTTTTGTCTGTGCGGCCTGTCGTCTACCTTTGTTTAGCTCGGCGATGAAATACGACAGCGGCACCGGCTGGCCGAGTTTTTTCACCCATATTCCCGATCACCTGGGTACCAAAAAGGACTTTAAACTAATCTGGCCGCGCACGGAATACCACTGCGTGAAGTGTGGTGGCCATCAAGGTCATGTTTTTGAGGATGGCCCGCAACCCACCGGACAACGTTGGTGCAACAACGGTGTGGCTTTGGACTTTATCCCAGCCTGAATACTTGCCCTGCTCAATACTCGACGGTGAGTCGGTTCAACGCGACCACCATGTCATGAATGAACCGACGGAACGTCCAAACCAACGTGGCTGATGTTTCGCCCAGGTGGTGATTGCTTTATTGACCAGTCCACTGACATGAACCGGTTCACCGCGCATACATGCTTCGTAGCCCTCTCGCGCCACCGCTACAGGATCGCTGATTAGAAAATCCGGTATCGGTGTGCCGTGTCCGCTAGTTGCAGATTCGATATCCAGCATCGTAGTGGCGGTAAATCCAGGGCATAGCGCCGTAGCGGAAACACCCGTGTCACGTAGTTCTACCGCTAATGCTTCTGTCAAAGACAGCACATAAGCTTTGGTTGCCGCATAAACACTCAACGTCGGCACTGGTTGAAAGGCGCTGATGGAGGCCACGTTCAGGATACGCCCATAGCCACTCTCGACCATCGGAGGTAGAAAATGGTGGGTCAACTGGGTTAATGCGATCACGTTCAGTTGCAGTAACTGCAGGTGATGTTCTAGCGTGATGTCTTTGAAGTGCCCATGAAAGTTCACTCCCGCATTGTTGACCAGAATATCTACATTGATTGATTGTGCTTGCAACGTCTCGAACAGAGTCAGCGGGGTGTGCGGTTTGGTCAAATCAGCAGGAATGACGGTAACTTGAATACCGTGTTCCGTGCGCAGATCATCAGCCGCAGTGTCCAAGCGGTTTTGGCTACGGGCAACCAGCACCAGATCATGGCCATGGCCAGCGAACACTCTGGCTAGTTCCAGGCCGATACCGGCAGATGCGCCGGTAATGAGTGCGGTTGTATGCGGTTTGGGCGACGACGGCATGAAGGTTCCTATGGTTTATTGGGAAAATCCACCTTTACCGATAGGCGAATTTTTCACCAGTTGTTCAAGTTACAGTAAGGTTTAAATTTTTTTACCGAGAAGGGCAAGTTATCCACAGCTTCTGTGGATAACTCGGGAAAAATCTGCGCTTTTACCGATGCACAAAACCCGCTAGCAGAGCGGCTCGAGCGGCATTAGGGGCGCAAGTCCAGCCATGCCAGCAGCCAGGGGACAATCACCGATGTAGCCACCGCTGAAAGCGCCATCGCCAGACCCGAAAAAGCCCCCATTTCCCAGCTGACCTGGAACGCTCGCGCCGTGCCAATGCCATGTGAAGTTACACCCATGGCAATACCCCGAACACTATCATCGCGGATGCGTAACAAGTGGAACAAATGAGTACCAATCACCGCACCAATAATGCCGGTACAAATCACGAATGCTGCCGTCAACGAAGGCACGCCACCGACTTTTTCGGTAATGCCCATTGCAACCGGTGCTGTCACCGATTTCGGTGCCAGGGAAAGAATCGTTTTCAGACTCCCACCCAGGTACCAAGCCAAACCTATTGCGCTTAACGCCGCAGTAGTCGCTCCAACCACGACGGCGACCAGAATGGGCAGCCACAGTTGGCGCAATTTATCCAGTTGCCGATAGAGGGGAATCGCCAGCGCCACAGTAGCCGGCCCGAGCAAAAAGTGGATGAACTGCGCGCCGTCGAAATAGACCTCATAAGGCGTTTTAGTCAGCGAGAGAAAAGCAATCAAAAGCAGGATCGCGACCAACACCGGATTGGCCAGCGGATTGGAACCGACCGCAAGGAACAAGCGTTGGGCAATGACAAAGGCAAGCAGCGTAATCGTGAGCGCTAACAGCGGCGAAGCGGACAAGAAGTTCCATAGGCTGAATAGGTCATTTGCTGTCATAGGTGGATGGCTTCCCGAATAAGAGCATCATCAATTTCATGACCAAAGCAGTCACTGCGAGGGTAATAACCGCGCTGAGCAACAGAGCAACTACGATCGGCATCCACTCGTTGCCGACATGATGCCAGTGCAACATCACGCCCACTCCGGCTGGGACAAAGAAAAGCGCTAGATGATTGAGCAGAGCTGTGGCAGCCTGATCCAAGGACTCCGGGATATGCCCACGAATCAGCAACATGCTGAACAGCAGCAGCATTCCGATAACCGGGCCGGGAATCAGCAAATCGAATAGCAAAACCAGCGCCTCGCCGAGCAGCTGACACATTAGGATGAGCATCATCCCTAGCAATATTCCCATCGGATGGATCCCCTGGATTTCAAAAGTTTACCGAACACTATACAAAGGCCAGGAGAATAGAACATAGTGAGTGGATATGGAAAGGAAGATGGACAACAGGATTGATAAGCAAGGGATTCAGCTAATCCTGAGCATTGGGCAACATTGAGAGGCTCTTGTAGTTGAAAGATGATGGTTACAGAATCGTCGAAGGTGTGCTATCGCTGGATGAGCTAGTTGTTTGTGATCAAGTAACTGATAAGCTCGCTGGCAAGGCCACCAGAAGGCTTCTCGAAGAGCCGCAGATATCTGCATTGGCAGCTAAGCTTGTCAGTCGTATTGATGAACTGGGCGGAAGCATACCTGTTATCGCGAGCTATCTGCCTAAATCTTCGGAGTGCAACTGGTTTGTCGCCAGCCATCGTGATGAGTTGTTACCCATCGCCCGTTTCCATGAGGGCAGAGGATGGTCTCGAAAAACCCTTAAAGAGGGCATTCCGCATGCGAAACCACCCAGGAAGATATTGGAGAGTTGCCTAAATCTGCGAATTCAACTGGACTCAACAGCTGAGGGAGCGTTGACCGTTTGGCCAGGGAGCCATAAAGGTGATGAGTACGATGGTTCTCCCCGATTGGTGCCAATAAGTCGGCGGCAGATGTTGCTCATGAGCCCGCTTCTGAAGCATGCTTCAGGCAAGCTCAAGGGCTCTAGTGAAAAACGTCGGGTCATTCAAATTGTGTATGGTCCGGCAGCGCTTCCAGAGCCATTTCGATGGTA
>JAZBPA010000290.1:0-10007 GCA_036351435.1 Candidatus Competibacteraceae bacterium | reverse complement strand
GGTCGTGGTTGAGTATGCAGTTGCCCAGCAATGATCTCGCCCCCTATATTCTCCGGGAGCCTCATCAAACTCTCATACAGGCTTTCTTGTAGCGCGGCGGTTTGCATAGGGATTGCCTCGGAGTTAATGAAGTGCGGTCTGAATACTACTATTTCACTCGATGATAACGCCTTTAAGCACTACACCTTCGACACCTTCAATACGAAGGCGCGTGCCAACAGGACAATCTTCGGCGGTGATCTTCCAAATGGAATCGTCCACCCGAATTTTGCCCTGCCCGTTGATAATCGGCTCAGTCAAGGTAAACACTCGACCAACGTATTGCTGGCCACGCCGATTGAGTAACGGATCATCAGAATGCTCTGGGCGGTTTTTGAAATACAGCAACCAGACCGAAATAGAGGCCACGGTCAGACCGGCAAACAGTAACCATTGAAACTGCCCATCTATCGATGGAAACAGAAAAACCAGCACCCCGACGCCCAGTGCTGCGATCCCCAGCCACAATATGAATGTGCCGGGCACCAAAATTTCCACCACAATCAACACCAACCCCAACAACCACCAATGCCAGTAAGCCGGCTGAGACAGTAGCTCAACCACGGTGGGTATCCTCCTTAGCGAAGGTTTGTTTGGCAAGTTCGCCGATGCCGCCGAGCGCTCCGATCACACTGCTGGCTTCCAACGGCATAAAAACCAGTTTCTGGTTGGGTGATTGCGCGAATTGCGCTAAAGAATCCACATAGCGTTGCGCGATAAAGTAATTGATCGCTTGCACATCGCCCTTACTAATAGCCTCGGATACCATCAGTGTTGCTCGGGCTTCAGCTTGCGCCAAACGTTCTCTCGCTTCAGCATCACGCATGGCGGCCTCCTTACGGCCTTCGGCTTCCAGAATAGCGGCCTGCTTTTCACCCTCTGCCTTGAGAATTTCTGCTTGCCGTTCACCTTCGGCTTCCAAAATAGAAGCGCGTTTTTCCCGCTCGGCCTTCATCTGGCGGGCCATTGCATCCACTAAATCTTTGGGCGGGTCGATGTCTTTGATCTCAATACGGGTGACTTTCACACCCCAAGGTGTCGTGGCGTCATCCACGACCGTTAATAGCCGTTGATTGATGTCGTCGCGTTTGGAGAGCAATTCATCCAGATCCATTGAACCCATGACGGTACGAATATTAGTCATGGTTAACTGCATTATTGCTTCTTCGAGATAGGTCACTTCATAAGCTGCCTTGGCCGCGTTCAGCGCTTGAAAAAACACCACGCCGTTGACAGTTACCATCGCATTATCTTTGGTAATGACCCCTTGAGAAGGCACATCCAACACTGTTTCACGCATATCAATCTTGTGCCCGACATTGTTGGTAATAGGGTTAATCCAATTCAAACCGGGCGTTAGTGTGCGGGTATAGCGACCGAAGCGCTCTACGGTATATTCCATACCCTGCGGCACGGGCTTGAGTCCTCGCACCGCTAGGGTAATAGCCAAAATCACAATAAAACCAACGACAAACCAAACGATATCAATGGCCATTCAACAACCCTCCAAGTCTGACAATGCTATGAATTATTATTGATCCTTATCCAACTTACCCAACGAAAAAAACAGGCCTTGACTCCACACCCCGTACACACGCTCTCCTTCAATCTCGCGTTCTTCGCCCAACTCCGCCAACTCCAAAAAAACTGAGCGCGCCATGAGTGCTCGTAATCGGGCACGGATGTGAACATAGGGCGAGGGTTCACCTCCAGGAGTTTTATACTCCACCTTAATGCAATGTTCCGCACCAGCGGTGACAACATCACCTAAATTCGTAGTGAATTTTAGTTCCTGTGTTTCCCCCGTCCCTGTCACATCAAGCAACACCGCGACAAAAGGCGCATCGTCTACCTGAATGCGCCATTTCTCCACCGGCGTGACCAGATAATAACAGTCGTCGTCTTCATGGCGCAGGATGGTGGAAAACAACCGTGCCAGGTGTATCCGTTCTATCGGCGATCCTTCATGAAACCAGGTCCCATCACGGGCGATGCGCATGTCCATATCGCCGCTCAAAGCGGGATTCCAGCGTTCCACGGGAGGCAACGTATTACCCTGGACCTGGGCTGCCAGGGTGGCCGGATCGGGCTTATGCATAATCACTCCTGAATGAAGGGGGTTTGGATTTGGTTAGCATTCTAATCCTACACGCCAATCCAAACCGGGCCAATTACTGCTAACATTATCCGCCTCACGGGACTAACCGTGATCAAACAATGATTGGAGGCAGCGTATGACAATTTCCCGGAAACAGTGTTTTTTCGCCGCAAGCCTGCTACTCGCAGGCAGTGCCTACGCCGAAGTAACGGTTGAGATTAACAGCGTTAGTGCCGATGGGATAGGGGATTCCCTAGGTACGATCAGCGCCGTCGATATTGAATACGGATTATTGCTGACCCCGGACCTGCAGGGCTTGGAACATGGCATGCACGGCTTTCATATTCACGAAAATCCCGACTGCGGGCCGGGCGAAAAAGATGGCAAGATGGTAGCCGGTCTGGCGGCAGGAGGGCATTATGATCCTGAAAATACCGGTGTTCATAAAGGCCCTTATGATCCCACGGGTCATCTCGGCGATTTGCCACCGTTGTATGTCGACCCCGAAGGCAAGGCGAGCATACCTACGTTGGCGCCGCGGTTAAAAGAAAGTGACCTCAAAGGGCGCTCCATCATGGTTCATGTGCATGGCGACAATTTCAGCGACGAACCGAAACCGCTAGGCGGCGGTGGCGGACGCATGGCCTGCGGCGTCGTGAAATAACTGACTGGGCGTGCGCTGTGAGAGAGTTAAAGGCAGCGCACGCAACCCGCCCACTCAAGAATATAGCAACTATCGGTTACGACTCGCCTAGTTCGGCTGCCAATACCGCCAATTCTTCGGGAGTATTAATATTCCGAAACATTTCGGGATGATCGGCGAAATCCGCTGTAACCATCCGATGACGAGCGAACCAACGGTCGATTTTACGCTCGCCTGCTTCCAAGTAGGCGCTCAAGCTGCTCTCCAGGGTTTTACTTAGCAAGGCGAAAACCGGTTGTAATCGTTGGCCGTCATGCGCTACGCAAAGTTCGGCTTGCTCACGTTCTAAGACGGCACGCATCCGCTGCGCATAATCCGTCGGCAGCAAAGGAGAATCGCAAGGCACGCTGAGCACATAGGCGTTTTTCGTAGCGCGGATGGCTGCCAACATGCCCGCCAACGGCCCAAGGAAATGATCGTTGCCGTCGCTCACCACCGAACAGCCTAACTGTCGGTAAGCCGATGAATGACGATTAGCGTTGATGAACAGTTCACCGACTTGGGGACGCAACCGGCGTATCACATGTGCCACCATAGGCTGTCCCGCCAATAACAGCAACCCCTTATCTTGCCCGCCCATGCGCTGCGCACGGCCACCGGCCAGAATGACGCCGGTCATCGTTATACTCGAATCCTGTTTCACTGCGCTTCTCCCGCAATACGCACTGCGTTTTAGATCAACAGCCAACCCATCAGCGCCAAAGTGACAACCCAAATCAGTAAGGCGCGATCAATCAACTTCAACGTTCGTTCAATATCCTGATGACGGGGTAACACGCCGTCGCCCAACACCGGCCTCGGAATTAACCGTTGGTAATAATATACCGGCCCGCCGAGTTGTACATTCAGGGCCCCAGCACCCGCGGCTAATAGGGTACCCGTTACCGGACTGGGCCAGCTGAGGGCTTGTCGGTGCCAGCAACGCCAGGCCGTTTCCCGATCACCGGCAAAACTGTAACTGAGCGCAACCAGTTGGACCGGCACCCACCGCAACAAACCGGCCAGTCGCGCCGTAGCCCAACCGAAGTCACGATAGCGCGGGGAGGGATAACCCCATTGTGTATCAAGAACAACGACCAGCCGATACACGACGGCGCCCGGCGCGCCTGCCAGCAAAAACCAGAACAATACTCCGAACAATCCATCGCTGCACTGTTCAAGCACCAGCTCCACAGCGGCTTGGCTGATCGCTTCTTCGTCCAACGTTTCGGTATCATGGGTAACCAGCGGTTTCAACGCTTGACGAGCCTGTTCAAGGTCCTCTTGCTGCAGCGCCTGGGTAACCGCACTGAGTTGCCGTTTGAACGGGGTTGTGCTCAAGCTAAGATAGACTATTCCCAGTGCCACGACCCAACCTAGATAAGGGATCAGAGTCAGCAGCCAAACCAATAACGCAAAAGGTAATATCAGCGTAACCAACGCTAAACCGCCCAACACAGTCCGCAATCCTGGGCGAAGTTCGGCAGGGCCGTAACAGCGGTTTTCCACCTGCTGCATCAACCAGGCAAAGCCTGCCAAGGGTCGCCAGCGGCGGGGTTCACCCAACAGACGTTCCAGTAAAACAGCGCTTAAGCCGATCAGAAGCAGCTTCATTGATGGTTGCTATTTGTGCCTAGTTGCGTGCAGTGTACCGGAATCCCAGCTGAGACTTAATCGACTATGCCTGCTAAAACACTCATGATTCAAGGAACCACCTCGGACGCTGGTAAGAGTACCCTGGTTGCCGGCCTGTGCCGGGTGTTGCGACGCAGAGGCGTGCGGGTGGTGCCTTTTAAGCCTCAAAACATGGCGCTGAATAGCGCGGTCACGGTGGATGGCGGCGAAATCGGCCGCGCCCAGGCCGTGCAAGCTCAAGCCGCCGGGTTGGAGCCGCACACCGATATGAATCCGGTACTACTCAAGCCCAGCAGCGACTGCGATGCGCAAGTGATCATTCACGGTCAAGCGCTGACCGACATGGACGCGCGCCGCTATCATGACTATAAAACCGTCGCTATGACAGCAGTATTAGAATCCTATGAGCGCTTATGTAACACCTACGAAATGATCATAGTGGAAGGCGCCGGCAGTCCTGCTGAAATCAATCTACGCGATCGGGACATCGCCAATATGGGCTTCGCCGAAGCTGTGGATTGTCCGGTCTGGTTGATAGCGGACATCGACCGGGGCGGCGTCTTTGCTCACTTAGTCGGGACCCTTGCGCTGCTTTCGCCCAGCGAACAGGCTCGTACCCAAGGTTTTGTGATTAACCGCTTTCGTGGCGATATTAGCTTACTGCAGCCCGGTTTGGATTGGTTGGAACAACGTACCGATAAACCGGTAGTCGGCGTGCTGCCCTACCTGCATGGGCTGCACTTGGAAGCCGAAGATGCTTTACCGGGCCAACCCGGCATCGACAAAAGCGCGGATCATCGCCTACAAGTGGTGGTTCCGGTACTGCCCCGCATCAGCAATCATACCGATTTGGACCCGTTGCGATTACATCCGCAAGTCGATGTGCATTGGATCTATCCGGGAAATCCAATGCCGCCGGCAGATTTGATCATTTTACCGGGTAGCAAACACGTTCGCGCGGACTTAGCCCACATTCGTCGTCAGGGTTGGGACAAGGCGATTGCTCGGCACTTGCGCTACGGCGGTCATCTGATCGGTATCTGCGGGGGGTTTCAAATGTTGGGCCAGACCTTGCGTGACCCACAAGGCTTGGAAGGGGATGCGGGCGAAAGTCCTGGGCTGGAGTTATTGCAGTTGCAAACCACTTTGCTCCCCGCCAAGCAGTTGCGCCGGGTTACCGGCCGTTTAGCCTTGGAGAATGCCGCTGTCAGCGGTTATGAGATCCACATGGGCCATACCACAGGAGCAGCCTTGATGCGGCCTGCTGTCTATCTGCCGACAACCTCCGATGGAGCGATTTCAGAAGACGGCCAAATCCTTGGCACTTATTTGCATGGATTATTCGAGGACCCCGCAGCTCGCGATAGCTTGCTGCGTTGGGCCGGCCTAGCAGTGCGCCAAGGCCCCGATTATCGGACTCTGAGAGAGGAAGGTCTGGATCAACTGGCTAATACGATTGAGACCCATTTGAACCTACAGTTGTTGTGGCAGCGGCTAGAGCGACGAGCGAAGTGGGGTCGACCGTGACCGGCATTGATCTCATGCTGGTTTGGGTACCCCGGTTGATCTTTTTCAACCGGGAGTAAACGCGTAATACCTTGTCGGCGTAACGTGACCGAGTGCCGTAGCTCCCGTTGTAGCGCAATAAACCTTTGCGCAGATTACCGCCACTTTTGCGCAAATAATCCGACAAAATTTTGGAGCCGGTGCGGATATTTTTATTTGGGTCAAAGAGCGCTTTAACGCCCCCAATTGCTCGAACCTTGCGTGGATGCGCACGCGGCAACACCTGCATCAAACCCCGCGAACCTTTGGGGCCGACTGCCTGTGCTCGGAAGGTGGATTCCACAGCAATGATAGCCAGAATCAACTCCGGTGCCACGTCATACCGTGCACCACTGTTGAAAGCGGCATTGACAATGGTATCTGCTTTACGCGCACGCACCCGATACGTTTTCTGAATGTACTGCGACAAGTTGCGCTGTCTCATTTGGTGAGAGCGAGCGCCCTTAACGGCAGCCAGTTCAAATGAACCGTTTTGGGTAGAGGAATGCGATTCAGCCAAGCAGGTGGCCATGGGGGTAGCGATACAGACCGTGAGAAACCCTACTTTGACTAACTTACCGAAACTGCCGGGCAAGGGCTTACTGATTGGCATTAGCAACCTCCACTAGAAAGAACACCGATTGGGTTGAACAATTTGGGGTCTCCAAATTTGTCCGTTCACCGGTCTGGGCACTCGACTTTCGAAGGCCCGCGTTTACTGAAAAACTTAAGATTTTGCATAGCAACATAGCCCTCAGTTTATCGAAGTTCTTTGATCAAGCGCAACATATGCTGAAAAACGCGAACGATTTATTTTGCAGCAGCTTGGCTGCTAAAGTTGTTAATTTATTAATATTCAGCAAGATATAAATCAGCGGCCTGGCCTGTAAAAAATTGTAACACACCTCAATGGCGAATGATTCTCATGTGCCTGTAGCCGAATCAGCACTGATCTTCAGGTAACTCATCCGAATTGTTTAACACCTCGCTCAGTTGTTCAAAAACCACGGTATGTAAAGAGGGCTCGAAAGCCATTGCTAGGTGCCCCACCCCCATAACGGAGATATTCCTGCTATTGGTATACCGCAAACGAGCGCTGGTTTGCGGAGTGACCAGCTCATCGTGATCGCTGTAAATCGACACCATTGGTACCGGAGCGTTCCGATCCTCATCCGCATTCAACTCGGCTAACCAGGCATTATTCGGTGACATCTGCTCAACATTGCGCGCTTGAACCAGCGCAAAACGGGCGTGCAGGGAGCCATGATGAGGCGATCCCAAGCTTATTATCCCGGCAACTCGATTGCGTTCGCCATATCGGTGCAGATAAGCACGCGCCACCAATCCCCCCATGCTGTGGCCCACCAGAATAATATGTTCGGCTCCAGTTGCTTTGCACAGATTCTCCACTCGCTCAGCGACCTGCCGGGCATAGTCATCGATATCGCCGAAGACGGGCTCCAAGGTGATAGTGAACAGGTTGTTAAGCCCTCGTTTGCGGAGAAAGCGTTCCAGTGCCCACCAAAAACCCGCATTGCACGTATAACCGTGAATCAGCAGTATGGGGGTTGCGGTTGAATGGTCTGCCGAGTGACGGCCAGTGCGCGTCAACCACGGTCCTAAAGGTTGGAAAAACAGATAAAGCGCCAGCATCGACAACCACTCAGCGCCGAACAGCCGCACGGATTGCCAGAGGCCGATGCGCCGTTCAACAGGCCGTTCAGCGCGATAAATCCAACCGATAGCACACAGTATGCCGACACTAACCAGCCGGATACCGAGCAGCGTAACGACAGCAAGCACAATGAGAATGCCGGGCGAATACCCAGCATAGCGCCACAACAGCCATCCACCGATTCCGTAAAGCAGTACTTCAATGGCCAATCCTTTGAGCAGTAACCGAGCCAACATATCTTTTCCTCGTTCAGATCAAGCCACAATCACCCTGCTTTCCAGGGTATCTTAAGTGATAGCAGTGCCGCGTTATGCGAAGCCTGTAGAAAGGGGTTTCACCAGGACAGGGAAATTTTCTATACTCAACAGATGTCGCGTTAGCTGTTCACAAGAGCCTGCCCCCTGATGACTCATACAGAAGCCCAGTTTGCCACGGCAAGACGTGAAATGGTGGAGCTGATCGCGTTGCACACCCATGCTGTCGGTGACCGGATCGGCAAAACGTCGCTGGATGAACGGGTTATGCGGGTCATGGGTGCTGTGCCTCGTCATGAATTCGTTCCCGAACCCCTGCAGACTTTTGCTTATTTGGATCAGCCGCTGCCCATCGGCTTTGGCAAAACCATCTCGCAGCCGTTTATCGTTGCCTTGATGACGGATTTATTGGAAGTACAGTCTGATGACCGGGTTCTTGAGATCGGCACCGGCTTAGGCTATCAGTCAGCGGTGTTATCGCAACTAGCGGATCAAATTTTCAGTGTCGAGATCATTGAGGAGTTGGCTAACGAAGCGGAAAATCGCTTGGATAAACTCGGCTTTAACAACATCCACTTCAAGATCGGCGACGGTTCAGCAGGTTGGTCGCAACATGCGCCGTTCGATAAAATCATCGTCACGGCTGCACCGGAGTTAATCCCGGTAGCCTTGCTCAATCAATTGAAGCCTGAGGGTAGGATGGTTATTCCTGCAGGACTGCCGGATGCACAGCAGCTTATCCGGGTTGAAAAAGATCTACGAGGCTCAATCAGCACTCAGGAGATTCTGGCTGTCCGATTTACCCCGCTGATCACCGTGCACTAAATCTTTTCTCGTTCCCTGGCGCGGGCCAGAGCGGGCCGTGCCAGCAGCCGTTGGACATAAGTTTGTAGATTTTCCGGGTCGAGCGGCACATTGAAGGCTTGCGCCCAACTGAGGGTGTGAGCGGCTAGAATATCAGCCGCCGTAAAGCTGTCGCCGACCAGAAATTTACGTTCACCCAAGCCCGTATGCAATACCTTCGCGGCCACCTCAAATTCCCAGAGCGCAGTATCCATGATCGCTGGTACCCGCCGTTTCTCGGGTAACGCAAAACGGTGCTTGGCGATAGTCCAGAGTGGCTGTTCCAACTCGCCGATCACGAAAAAACACCATTTGTCGTAAAGCGCCCGTTCTAAAGTACCCACAGTCGGCACCAAGCCGGAATCTGGAAAGCGATCGCCCAGGTAGGTGCAAATCGCTGCCGATTCGGATAGCACCAAATTGCCTTCAACCAAGGTCGGCACTTTACCGCCGGGATTGAGATCAATGTAGGGCGGTTTGCGACCTTCGCCGCGCATCAGATCGACTTTGACATAGTCGTAATCCGTGCCGATCTCTTCCAAAGCCCACAGCACTCGGCTGGCGCGCGTATTAGGAAAACCAAATACTTTAATCATGCTCAAAAACCCCGTTAAGCCCGGTTTTACTGGGCACGGCAGATGTGACGCAAAAAACCGGCGCTGGTTCGCGCACCTAAAAATCTGCTAATCTGCCCCACTTTGTCATCGACCAACACAATTGTTACCCAATGAATCACTCAAACCTTTCAACCCACTCCACCGCTTTCGTCATTGTGGTAGCCGGTTTCGTAACCACACTGCTCATTGCCAATATTATCGCCGTCAAGCTGATTGATGTGGGTGGTTGGATACTGCCCGCCGGCACTTTGATTTTTCCGATCAGCTACATCTTGGGGGACGTACTGACCGAAGTCTACGGTTATCGTCGCGCCCGTCAGGTGATTTGGCTGGGGTTCGCTTGCAATTTGCTGGCGGTGATGGCCATTTGGCTGGCTCAAGTATTGCCACCGGCCGGATTTTGGGATGGACAGGCCGCATTCGAGCGTATTTTGGGTTACACCCCACGGTTATTAGCTGCTTCGTTCCTGGCTTACCTGCTGGGCGAATTCGCCAATGCTTTTATCTTGGCTAAGTTGAAAATTCTGACCCAGGGACGGTGGCTGTGGACACGCACTATCGGCTCTACCGTGGTCGGGCAATTGTTGGATTCAACGGTGTTCATAACGGTCGCTTTCGC
>JAZBPA010000289.1:0-17135 GCA_036351435.1 Candidatus Competibacteraceae bacterium | reverse complement strand
TCTGGGTTTTGGTGGCGGCACCAAGGAAGTTGCCGTTGATTTGGACGCCTCTTGTTTGATGTTCGATGCCGGCGGCAATCTGACTGATCAAGTCTGGTTCCGGCAATTGCAAAGCAACTGCGGTTCGGTTCAACATAGTGGCGACGACCGTGCCGGCGGTGGCAGCGCAGACGTTGAGAACGAGCGCATCACCATTGATCTTAACCGGGTGCCTAGCGAAGTTAAAAGTCTGATCTTCACCGTCAACAGCTTTAGCGGTGAGTCCTTCGAAGGGATTCCCAATGCGTTCTGCGTGGTGGTGGATGATAAGAGTGGTAATGAAATCGCCCGTTTCAATTTATCCTTGGAAGGGGGGCATTTCACCGGACTGATTATGACTAAACTATACCGTCACGAGGGTGACTGGCGGGTGCAAGCCATTGGCGACCAAGGCGAAGGCCGAACCTTCATGGATTTGCTGCCGGCCCTTAAGCCCCATCTCTGATCGTTCAATAACGAGAAGCAGCGATGAATCTGCAGCCTGGGCAAAATATTTCCATCACCAAGCAAAGCCCGACCACTCGCAGTATAGAGGTGGTCTTGCAATGGGAGCCGCCCAATTCCCCCTTGGAACTCGACAGCAGCGCTTTCGCCCTGACCGCGCAGGGTAAAGTGCGCGGCGACGAGGATTTTGTTTTCTACAACCAGCCCACCTTGAGCGGGGGCGGTATCCAACGGTCAACGGACGGCAAGCAGTTCACGGTCGATTTTCAGTCATTGCCTTCCGCTATCGACAAGATTGCGCTGACCCTGACAGTTCATCAAGGTCAACGGCGGAGGCAATCGTTTTCTCAATTGCGCCAGGTTACTGTGGAATTGCGTGACGCCCAGAGCAAAGTCGGCATAGCGACTTTTCCGTTGGCGACCGGCGGGATGCCGGAAACCGCGCTGGTTGTCGCCGAACTTTACCGGCGCAACAATGAATGGAAATTTCGCGCGGTTGGCCAGGGATTCGTCGGTGGTTTGGGGCCATTGGCGAGCCATTTCGGCGTGGCTATCGACGACGATCCCGATGTGGCCGCGCCACCACCGCCTCAACCGGCGGCTGGGCCAGCGTCGCCAGTCCGTAACCAACCCGCACCACAACCTACCCCGTCACCTGCGGCACGTCCCGTTCGATTAGAAAAAATCACTCTGGAGAAAAAGCAACCCGTTTCGCTGAAAAAGATCGGTCAAGGCTTCGATAAAATCATCGTGAACCTAAATTGGAACCAAGCGCCACCGGCGAGTGGTGGCGGTGGTTTCCTGGGGGGCTTATTCGCCAGCAAGCAGGGCACCGATTTGGATTTAGGCTGTTTGTTCGAATTGAATGTCCAACATCAGGGGCGTCCGATTGTCGGTGCTATTCAGGCATTGGGTAATTCATTCGGCAACTTCGATCAAATGCCCTTTATTCGGTTGCTGGGCGATGACCGTAGCGGCAATAGCGCCGAGGGTGAGTTTTTACACATCAATGGTCGTCAGTGGGAACAGATTCGACGCGTGTTGATTTTCGCCTTTATTTACGAAGGCGTGCCCAATTGGGCGGCGGCGGATGCCGTCGTGACCATCAACACGCCCGGCCAGCCCACCTTGGAAGTGCGGCTGGATAGTCATCGCAATGATCAAGGCATGTGCGCGATCGCGCTGTTGGAAAATACCGGCGGTAATATTCAGGTCACCAAACTGATGGATTATTTCCAGAGTCATCAGTACATGGATAGCGCCTATAAGTTTGGTTTACGCTGGACAGCCGGCAAAAAAGATTAACTACGCAATGAGGATTTGGCTATGGCATTAGATTGGTTGAAAAATCGTGTTCAAGAAGTCTCCGCTAACCTGAAAAACGAGGTCAACAAGGTTCGCAATAAATCGTTCATGGAGGGCGTGGTCGCTGGTTGTGCGTTGGTCGCCTACGCTGACGGTGTGGTTAAACCGGAAGAAAAACAGAAAATGATGGGGTTTCTTAGAACTTCTGAGGCGCTGTCAGTATTCAGCACCGATGAGGTCATCAACACCTTCGAGAAATTCGCCAAGAATTTCGATTTCGATCTGGCGGTCGGCGAAGCCAATGCGTTGCAGGCAGTCGGTAAATTGAAATCCAAGGAAAGCGAAGCACGCTTGATGGTCCGAGTGTGCTGCGCTATCGGGGCCGCCGATGGCGATTTCGACGAATCCGAGAAAGCCGCTGTACGTAAAGTGTGTCAGGAATTGGGGCTTAGCTTTAAGGATTTTGATTTATAGCGGTTTCACCTATTCTCGACGGCACGAGGCGAACAAAGCCCCTCTTCATCATGCTGGGGGAGAGGGGTTTAAATAATATTAAAATCGCGCTAATGCATTCAATAGGTTAAGTAAACACCATGCAATGGCAAGAGCTCTGTGATCGTCCTGATTTGCAAAACCTGCCCTTTAAGATTGAGCTGGACGAGTACGGTAGGATTATTATGTCGCCCGTCAAACTTTACCACTCATTACTTCAAGGTGAGATCGCTGGCTTATTGAGACTATACCGTAGAGGTGGAAAAGTATTTGCCGAATGCGCCATTCAAACGTCAAAAGGCACTAAAGTGGCGGACGTGGCCTGGGCGTCGCAAGAGACTTTTCAAAAGATAAAAGACGACGACGATTGCTCAGTCTCACCGGAGTTATGCGTCGAAGTCGTTTCAGCGAGTAATACTCAAAAAGAATTGGAAGAAAAGAAACAACTTTATTTTGAGCGGGGTGCGCAAGAAGTGTGGTTCTGTCCGCGCAGCGGCAAAATCCAGTTCTACGACTGCACAGGCAAAATATCCCAATCTACCCTGTTCCCCGAATTTCCAATCGTGATCGATATTGACGCTTAAACCGGACTGTTACCGTATTAGCATTTTGAGGATAGTGTATGAAATTTTCCTTTCCCGGCCTAACTGACCAGGAAGTGCAAGAATCACGGAGTGAACACGGCTCCAACGCCGTGACTCCCCAGGAAGTCGAAACCTTCTGGGATAAACTGATCGGCAACCTGAAAGATCCCATCATCATCATCTTAATCGTCGCCTTGGTGATTACCGTGGTGCTGGCGATCTTCGGTTATACCCACTGGTACGAAGGTGTCGGCATTGCCGTTGCCGTGGTGTTGGCGACGTTGGTCGCTACTTGGTCCGAATACAGCAACGAAACCGCTTTCCAGAAGTTGCTGGAAGAAGCGTCGCTGATTCTGGTGAAAGTATTCAGGAATAATCGCCTGGTTGAGATTTCCATTAATGACTTGGTGGTTGGTGATCACCTGCTGTTGCAACCCGGTGATACGGTACCGACGGATGGGGTTTTAGTGGCGGGTCATTTAGACGTCAGTCAAGCCGCGTTGACCGGCGAGTCGGAACCGCTCAAGAAACGTGCTCCCGAAACCGACGATGCACCGCTGGATGAAGAGACCAACGTGCTGTTGCGCGCTTCCCTGATTGAGGACGGCGAGGCTGTTATGCGCGCCACTGCGGTCGGGGATAAAACCAAGTACGGCGAGACCTTGAAGGAAATCACCAGCGCCGAAGATCGCTTGTCGCCTTTGCAAGAGAAGCTGACCGTGCTCGGCGGGCAAATCAGCACCTTCGGCTATATCGGCGCGACCCTGATCGCCATCGCGTTCATGCTCAGCCAGATTTACTTTGCCCCTGATGCTAGCGGCGACCTCGCCACTTATTGGGCGCAAAATTCTTTCGGCCAGATCGTCTCGGATATGGTAACGGCATTAATTCTCGCCATCATCATCATCGTGGTAGCGGTGCCGGAAGGTTTGCCGATGATGATTGCCATTGTGTTGTCTTTGAATATGCGCAAGCTTCTCAACGCCAAGGTATTGGTGCGTAAGCTTCTGGGCATTGAGACAGCCGGTAGTCTGACCGTGTTGTTCACCGATAAAACCGGCACCTTGACCCAAGGTCAATTGGTGGTTGCCGATTTCCTTGCCGGTGATCATCAACATCACGCCAAACTCGACGATGCGCCGCAAGCACTGCGCGAACTGATTGCCTTTTCTCTGCGTAACAATACCAGTGCGGTGATTGATGCCAGTAATCCCGATGCTCCCGGCATCGTCGGTGCCGATCGCACTGAGCAAGCATTGTTACGGTTCCTCGGACCGCAGCTGATAGAGCAAGACGATGTCGACATCGTCGACATCATTCCCTTTAACAGCACCCGTAAATTTTCGGGTATGCAGGTCAAGGGCGCACGTGATTTGACCCTGATCAAAGGTGCTCCGGAAATCGTCTTGCAAAACTGCACGCATTACATGAATGCGCAGGGCGAACGCGTCGAGTTGAGCGATAAAGATGCCTTCAACGCGGAAATGCACACCCTCTCGGAACGCGCCATGCGCCTGATTGCGGTCGCCGTTTCCGATACCCCCATCAACCCCGAGCAAACCTTGCCGGAACAATTAACTTTGGTGGGTATTTGCGGGTTGCGTGATGATCTGCGGGCCGAGTCTTACGGCGCAGTCAGCCGTGCCAAGAAAGCCGGTATTCAGGTAGTCATGATTACCGGAGACGCCAAGGAAACTGCCCAAGCCATTGCAAAAGATGTGGGTCTGTTCGAAGACGACCCGGATGCCAAAATCATTACCTCCACTGAATTGGGGCAGTTGTCGGATGCCGAGGTGAAAAACCTGTTACCTCATCTTTATGTGGTGGCGCGTGCGTTCCCCACCGATAAAAGCCGCTTGGTGAAACTCGCCAAGGAAATGGGCTGGGTCGTGGGCATGACCGGCGATGGCGTCAACGACGCACCGGCGGTGAAGAATGCCGATGTCGGTTTCGCTATGGGTAGCGGCACGGAAATGACCAAGGAATCCAGCGACATCGTTATTTTGGATGACAATTTCCAGTCCTTGACGCAATCGGTGCTGTACGGTCGCACGCTGTTTAAATCGATCCGCAAATTCCTGATATTCCAGTTGACGGTCAACGTCTCGGCAATTTTGCTGGCGTTTCTGGGGCCGTTCGTAGGCTATGAATTGCCCTTGACCATGATTCAACTGTTGTGGATCAACATCATCATGGATACTTTGGCGGCATTGGCGTTTTCAGGTGAAGCGGCTCTAGACCGTTACATGCTGGAAAAACCGATTCCGAAGGACTCGCACCTGATCACTGGCGAGATGTGGTCGTCGATCCTGACTAACGGTATTGCTGCTACGATTTTGAGCTTGATCTTCTTAACCTATGAGCCGATTCGGGGATTATTCGAACGCCCTGGTCTGACACCCGAAGAAAACAATCTGGTGTTTCTGACGGCGTTTTTCGGCTTTTTCGTCTTCATGCACAATCTCAACAAATTCAACGCCCGCACCGAAGGTTTGAATCTATTCGACCATTTGGTGGACAACAAGAACTTTTTGGGGGTGGTCGCGTTGATTTTCAGTCTGCAGATTGTGTTTACTTATATCGGTGGCGATATATTGCGCACGGTCGGCCTGACGTTTATGGAGTGGATTTACATCCTGTTGCTCTCCGTCCTGATAATTCCCATCGATCTGATCAGGAAAACAATCCGGAACAAGTACTTCGGCAATCCTGTACTGACCGATGCGCAAACTTGACTGAATAAGATCAATCTTACATAAAGCTGAGTCTACGAGAGGAGGCGGGTTATTATGGGTATTTCCCTAAGCAAAGGCGGTCGGATTTCCTTGAGCAAGGAAGCGCCCGATCTGAAGAAAGTGCATGTGGGACTGGGTTGGGACGAGCGATCCACCGATGGCTCTGAATTCGATCTGGACGCTTCAGCGTTCATGTTGAATGCCGGTGGTAAAGTCCGTTCCGATGCCGATTTCATCTTCTACAATCAGCTACGTTCTGTAGAAGGTTCTGTGGAACACACCGGTGATAATCGCAGCGGGGCGGGTGAAGGCGATGATGAAGTGGTGATGGTAGACCTGTCACTGGTTCCGCCGGAAATACAGAAGATCGCGTTCACGGTTACCATTCATGACGCCGAGCAACGGCGGCAGAATTTCGGCCAGGTGCAGAATGCGTTCATCCGGGTGGTCAATGCAGAAACCAACGCAGAAGTCGCCCGTTATGATCTGAGCGAGGATGCGTCCACGGAAACCGCGATGATTTTCGGTGAACTCTACCGTCACAACAACGAATGGCGCTTTTCCGCTGTCGGTCAAGGGTACAATGGCGGGCTGGCCGCCATGTGCACGCAATATGGCGTCAATGTTTAACGATCCGTTTATCTACCATTATTAGCGAGGAGAATTCCCTATGGCCGTATCACTGAGTAAAGGTCAGAACGTTTCCCTGACCAAAGAAGATCCCGGACTGAAAAAAGTACGCTTTGGTTTAGGCTGGGATGTGCGCAAAACCGACGGTGCTGCGTTCGATTTGGACGCCTCTGCCTTCGTGCTTGACGAGAGCGGCAAAGTGTTGAGTGACCAGCATTTTGTGTTTTATAACAACCTGAAGGACCCTTCAGGAGCGGTCACTCATGCCGGTGATAATCTGACTGGTGAAGGGGAAGGCGATGATGAAGAGATCAGCATCGACTTAGCGGCAATGACTCCCAATGCCGCCAAGGTGGCTTTCGTGGTGACGATTCATGATGCCGATGCGCGCAAGCAGAATTTCGGGCAGGTTCAGAATGCCTACATCCGTGCCCTCAATGACGCATCCAATGCGGAAATTGCCCGCTACGACCTGTCCGAGGATGCCTCCATCGAAACCGCGATGATTTTCGGCGAATTGTATCGTCACGGCAGCGAATGGAAATTCAAAGCCATCGGTCAAGGGTATGCCGGCGGTTTGGCCGCCGTTGCCAAGGATTACGGCGTTAATATGGGTTAATGCTTCTTTCCCCGGGCCGGGTGTTACACCCGGCCCTATCGTCCGAACCCTAACCAAAATCGTACAACGCCCCAACGGTATAGCCGACCAATCTACCAAGCAATAAAACTTGCTAGACTAATTGGGTTGGACTAGATTGAATCTATAAAGCCGCGAGAAGTCGGTAGTTTTTTCCCGAATGATACGTACTTTTCCGTCACTCAAGCCTGCCTGCCCTGTTGATAAGATAAACCACTCGATTTATGTGCAACAACATACCGGTTATTGCTGTGGATGGACCCGGCGGCGTCGGCAAAGGCACGCTATGTCGGGCGTTGGCTGCGCAGTTCGGCTGGCATTTTTTGGACAGTGGGGCACTCTACCGATTGACTGCCTTAGCGGCTTTGCAACGACACCTGCCATTGGATGATGAAGTACAGGTTTCAGCATTAGCGAGAAATTTGGATGTGCATTTTTCCAATGCTGCTGATGACGAACGTATCTTTCTGGTTGATAACGATGTTAGCGAATTGATTCGCAGTGAACGTTGCGGGAATGCAGCATCAATCGTCGCTGCAATACCAGCGGTGCGTAATGCCTTGTTACAACGGCAGCGAGATTTTCGCCAGTTGCCCGGCCTAGTAGCGGATGGCCGCGATATGGGCACTGTGGTGTTCCCTGATGCACCGGTCAAAATCTTTCTCACCGCTAATCCCGAAGCCTGTGCAATAAGACGCCATAACCAGTTGAAAGAGAAAGGAATCGATGTTAGTCTTGCGGACCTTGTAGATGAAATCGCTGAACGCAACCAACGAGATTCCCAACGTTCGGTTGCTCCGCTCCGACCTGCTGCCGATGCTCACGTGCTGGATACCAGTGAGTTGGGCATTGCGCAAGTCAAAGAATGTGCTGTAGGTCTGGTCAACAGACAGCTCAAATTCAGGGATGTCGCCGCAGACCCAGCAATCCGATAACTCAATTCTTAATTAACCCGTGGTGGCTGATGCCGCCCCTGAGCTATAACCAATGACTGAAAGTTTTGCCGAACTGTTTGAACAAAGCTTGGCCAACAAGCAAATGCAACCCGGATCTATTGTTACCGGCACTGTGTTGGAAATCCGCCCGGATGTGGTGATTGTCAATGCCGGCTTGAAATCCGAGGGCGTTATTCCCCTGGACCAATTCTATAATGAGGAAGGAGTACTCGAAGTCAAGGAAGGGGATCAGATTGAGGTCGCTTTGGATGCGGTCGAGGATGGGTTCGGCGAAACTCGCCTCTCCAGAGAAAAAGCCAAACGGGCACGGGCCTGGGAGGTGCTGGAGAAAGCATTTGAAAGCGACGAAATCGCCAAGGGTATCATCAGCGGCAAAGTCAAAGGCGGCTTCACGGTGGATATTGGCGAAATTCGCGCCTTCCTCCCCGGATCCCTGGTCGATGTAAGGCCGGTTCGCGATGCCTCCTATTTGGAAGGTAAGGAACTAGAATTCAAGGTCATCAAGCTGGACCGGCGGCGTAACAATGTCGTTGTGTCTCGGCGTGCGGTCGTCGAACAGGAATACAGTGCCGAGCGCGAGGCATTGCTGGAAAGCCTTGAAGAAGGCCAGATCGTCAAGGGCGTGGTCAAGAATCTTACCGATTACGGCGCGTTTCTGGATCTGGGCGGCATAGACGGGTTATTGCATATCACCGATATGGCCTGGAAACGGGTCAAGCACCCTTCAGAAGTGGTCAATGTCGGCGACGAAATCGACGTCAAAATCCTTAAATTTGATCGTGACCGCAACCGGGTCTCATTGGGCCTCAAGCAGCTTGGCGATGATCCTTGGATCGCGCTGGCGCGGCGGCATCCAGTCGGTAGCCGCTTGTTTGGTAAAGTAACCAATATTGCCGACTACGGTTGTTTCGTGGAAATCGAAGAGGGCGTTGAAGGATTGGTGCATGTTTCCGAGATGGACTGGACCAACAAAAACGTCAATCCCAACAAAGTGGTTGACTTGGGTGACGAAGTCGAAGTCATGGTGTTGGACATCGACGAGGAGCGGCGGCGCATCTCCCTGGGCATGAAGCAATGTCAGTCTAATCCCTGGGATGAGTTCGCAACTCAGCACAACAAGGGCGATCGAGTCGAAGGAAAAATCAAATCCATTACCGACTTCGGCATTTTTATCGGGCTGAATGGCAGCATCGACGGCCTAGTCCATTTATCCGATTTATCCTGGAATACCACCGGCGAGGAGGCCGTTCGGGATTATCGGAAGGGGCAGGATGTCGAAGCCGTGGTGTTGGCGGTCGACCCCGAACGCGAGCGTATCTCTTTGGGCATCAAACAATTAGATAAAGATCCGTTCTCTAATTTTGTGGCTGAAAATCCCAAGGGCAGCATTGTTAACGGCACCGTCGCGGTGGTAGATGCCAAGGGCGCGACGATTGATTTGGGTGGTGGTGTCGAAGGGGTGCTGCGGGTTTCCGAGCTTTCTCGGGAACGTATTGATGACGCGCGTACCGTGTTGAATGCCGGCGATGCGGTGGAAGCAAAATTCCTAGGTGTCGACCGTAAAAATCGCTCCATCAGCCTTTCCATCAAAGCTAAGGAGTTTGCCGAGGAAGCGGAGGTATTGCAGGATTACAGCCGCAAGCCAACCGGCGGGACATCGTTGGGCGATATTCTTAAAGAACAAATGAAAAACCAGGAGGAAGAGGAAGGTTAAGGCTTATCTTTTAAGCATGCTACTGACTCTGAAGACCTGCACTGTTTGTTGACTGACGGGAAAACACCAATGACCAAATCGGAACTCATCGAAGTCCTGGCGCGCCAGCAGAGTGATCTTCCTTATAAAGATGTAGAAGATGCTGTTAAAGCGCTACTTGAACAGATGAGCGAGGCGCTTTCCGGTGGAGAACGCATCGAAATCCGCGGCTTTGGCAGCTTTTCGCTGCATTTTCGCCCGCCACGCATGGGTAGGAACCCGAAAACCGGTGATTCCGTACCCTTGGAAGGCAAGTACGTGCCGCATTTCAAACCCGGCAAGGAATTGCGTGAGCGGGTCAACGCGAATCACGGGCCGGTTTCGGGAGACGATCATCACTAGGCGTACGATCGTTGAGTTTTGCTAACAGATTAAAACCCATGCTGAACAGTGTGGGTTTTTTTTCGGGAGCATAGCTGATACAGATGGACTAAAATCAGCATTTTAAGACTGTCCGTTTGTTGTGAGTGATCCTTAGGATTATCCTTACACAAAGGTTTGTTAACATAATGCAATAACGCCGGTCGGTTCATGACCGATCCCTTTAGTTAGAGCCCGGTGGGGGAGCGATGCTCTGGATTCTCAAATTAATATTCGGTGTGATAGTGGCACTCGTGGTGCTGGTGCTGGGTGTGGAGTTTTTCTTTGTTAATTCCACCCCAGTGACTGTCAATTATATCTTAGGTACTACCCAGTCTCCATTGTCCTGGGTAGTCGTATGGGCATTTACCGCAGGGGCAGTGCTCACTGTCGTACTCGGCTTTTTCGTGGTGATGCCACTGCGCTGGCGAGTCCTCAGACTACAAAGTACCGTCGATAGCCAGAAACAGGAAATTGGTACGCTGCTCAAAAAATCGGAGCAGGATATCTACTAGATATGCTTGAGTTACTGTGGCTATTGCTTCCGGTTGCGGCGGCCTCAGGGTGGTGGGCTGCTAAGCGTGAGCAAACCGACCGAAATGGCGTGCGTCTGGGCCAGGCTGATTGTTTTAAGGGACTGAATTATCTGCTTGACGATCAACCAGATAAAGCTATTGATGCGTTCGTGAGAACGGTTGACGTAGACCGAGATACCGCAGATACCCATCTGGCGTTGGGTAGTTTGTTTCGGCGCCGTGGCGAGGTTGATCGGGCTATTTCCATCCACAGCAACTTGATTAGCCGAAACACCTTGAGTACGCAGCAGCGCAGCAGTGCGCTACTGGAGTTGGGTGAAGATTACATGCGTGCCGGTTTGTTTGATCGGGCTGAGGTATTGTTTCGCCAGCTGGTCGACCAACCCGATCATAATGCCGTAGCGTTGGCCCGCCTAGTTGGCATTTATGAACAGGAAAAAGACTGGTGTCAGGCAATAGAGTATTGCGACCATTTGGAGCAGCTGACCGGCCAGTCTCGACAGATTGAAACGGCGCAATTTTGCTGTGAGCTTGCGGAGAAAGCTTGGCACCAAAAGGAGAACGATACGGCGCAACAATTTCTCCACGAAGCCGTTATTCGTGATCCCAATTGTGTGCGTGCCAGCATCCTGCGCGGCTATATCGCGATGACTGCCGGTGATCAGGAGTCTGCTATCACGGCTTTTCAGTGGGTCGAACGGCAAAATCGCAGCTACTTTACCGAAGTGATTGCTCCCCTCAGCCGTTGTTTTGCTGCCTTAGATCGGCTCAGTGACCTACTGAAGTATTTGCGGCAGATTCACGACCGGGATCATAGCGGTCGGTTTACCGATGCGCTGTCGGCCCTGTTGCTGCAACAGGAGGGCGAGGAGGTAGCGTTGCGCTTTTTGGAAGATGAGTTGCGCAGCTACCCCACTTTGTTGGGATTGCGACGGCTCGTCGAGCTTAAATTGGCGCGTAGTGAAGGAACCAATTCGGATTTAGAAGCTCTTTATCGCATCAGCCGGCATATGCTGGATGACGCTGCCCGTTATCGGTGCGATAAGTGTGGTTTTGTCGGTAAATCTCTACACTGGTGTTGCCCGAGTTGTAAAAGCTGGAGCAGTATTAAACCGTTACCCGATGTGGTTTTCAAAAACAAGACGTAAGCGGGATGTGGATTGCTTTTTCTCAATAATAGCGCTAGGTTTTACAATGCTGTTCAGGGAGGATCCGGACGCATGAAGACTGGCCCTTACCCTGGCGGTTCGTGGTTCTTTGGAAATTAATACAGAGGAGTATCTTCATGAAATCTCTTTACCAGATTTGCTTAGTCCTGCTGTTTGCTCTATTTGCACTAGCTTCTACTGCTCAAACCATTGATATCAATACAGCGACTGCCGAAGAATTGGCAACGCTTGATGGTGTGGGCGCGACCAAGGCTGCTGCGATTATTCAATATCGTGAAATGAACGGCCCCTTTTCCTCGGTGGAGGATCTCGTGAAGGTTAAGGGTATTGGAAACAAGACGCTGGAGAAGAATAGTTCGAAACTGACCGTAGGCGCTGAGTCTAGCAAAACCCCCTCAATGAAATCAGTTGCACCGACAATGGCGCCGCCCGCAAACAACTCCGCAGTCCTTAAACCTGCTAAACCAACGAACTAAGCCTGTGATAAACCGGTTGGCCGCCCTTGAGGCGGCCAATTAGTCCGCGCTGCCTAAATCCTTAATAGCTCTCTCACTCTCTCATTAATATGTTCCGTCCCTGGGAAATTTTTATCGGCTTGCGCTATACCCGCGCCAAGCGTCGCAATCATTTCATCTCGTTTATTTCGCTATCCTCCATGATGGGCATGGCTTTGGGTATCACCGCTCTCATTACTGTGCTGTCGGTCATGAATGGGGCCGTCAAAGAAGTGCGGGAACGCATTCTGGGGATGGCCTCCCATGCCACCATTAGTACCTGGAATGGACAGCTGGCGGACTGGCAAGCTGTATTACAAACCGCGGAGCAAAACCCACAAGTCGAAAGTGGTGCGCCGTATGTGCGGGGTGAAGCTATGTTGACCAACGCTAGTCTGGTCAGCGGAGCTATTGTCCAAGGTGTGTTACCGGCGCAGGAACGCAACGTATCCGAGCTTGCCGATAAAATGGTTACCGGTAGCCTTGACGATTTGCAGGCCGGTGAATTCGGGGTGGTCTTGGGCAAGGCACTGTCGGAAGTGCTAGGCGGGTTGGCACTTGGTGATAAGGTGACGGTCATCACCCCTCAAGCCAATGTCACTCCCGTTGGTGTCATGCCCAGGCTGAAACGGTTTACTGTGGTGGGATTCTTCGATTCCGGCATGTATGAATATGACCGTGGCCTAGCCGTTATTCACGTGGAGGATGCTGCGAAATTATTTCGTCTGGATGGCAAGGTCAGCGGGGTTCGTCTGAAGTTGACCGACATGTTCCAAGCACCCCAAGTCGCCCGTGAGATTACCCGGCAACTGCCCGAGGCGTTTTATCGGGTGCGGGATTGGACCCAAGAACATGCCAATTTCTTCCGGGCGGTGCAGATCGAAAAAACCGCCATGTTCGTTATATTGATGCTCATCGTGGCCGTTGCCGCCTTTAATATCGTCTCCACCCTGGTCATGGTGGTCACCGATAAACAAGCCGATATCGCAATCCTGCGCACCTTGGGTGCCACTCCGTTGAGTATTATGGGCATATTTATCGTGCAAGGTACCACTATTGGCTTGATCGGGACGCTGCTCGGCTTAATCGGCGGTGTTTCACTAACCTTGAATTTGGATGTCGTGGTGCCCTTCATTGAAAACTTATTCGGAATCAAGTTCATGTCGCCGGAGGTGTACTTGATTGGTGATGTGCCTTCACAGCTGCTGTGGAGCGATGTTAGCGTGATTGCGCTAGTGGGTTTCGGCTTAGCCGTATTAGCGACGTTGTACCCGGCATGGCGGGCTTCCTGCACTCAACCTGCCGATGCCTTGCGTTATGAATAACACGCAGCAAAGTGATGCCACCGCAGCACAGCTCGTGTTGCGGTGTCGAGGCTTGAGCAAGACCTTCCGTCAGGGTAATCAAACCTTAGCCGTTTTGAGCGATATCGATTTTAGTGTCAAGCACGGTGAGCGGGTTGCTATTGTCGGCAGCTCCGGGGCGGGTAAAAGCACTTTGTTGCATTTGTTGGGTGGGCTGGATACCCCATCCAGCGGCGAAGTGCATGTGAACGAATATAACCTGACGCAATTAAGCGATGCTGCACGCGGGCGGATCCGCAATCGCTTATTAGGATTCATTTATCAATTTCATCATCTGTTGCCAGAATTCACCGCCCTGGAAAACACCGCCATGCCTTTGTTAGTGCGGGGCAAATCGGTGGATGAAGCCTCACAAGCCGCCTCAGCACTTTTGGAACGGGTGGGGTTGGGCAACCGGGTAACCCATAAACCCGGCGAATTGTCGGGAGGGGAGCGGCAACGCGCTGCCGTGGCACGGGCGTTGATTACTGAACCTGCTTGCGTGCTTGCCGATGAGCCGACCGGGAATCTGGATCGGCACAGTGCCGAGCAGGTTTTCGAGCTGATGCTGGAACTCAATCAGCATTTGCGTACCAGTTTCATTATCGTGACTCATGCCGCAGATTTGGCCGCGCGTATGGATGCGGTCTGGCGCTTGACAGATGGTTCGTTGGAACGGGAGCGTTAATCCCGTTCAGGGACTGTTGCTGCGCCCAGCCGATTAGGCTTGCTTCGCCAGCGGCGGATGACACTGATACGCCAAGCAAGCCGGATCGCCCCGTAAACCACCAGTCCCAAAATGGCCCCTGCCGTCAGTGAACCCACTACCAGCGGAAACCAGATCAACCCGGTTTCTTGCAGAAACCAATCCAAAGACAGCTCGATTCTAAACGCGCGTGGCGGAATTCCTAGCATCCAGGCACCGAGCCGGTAGGAATAGTAAAACATCGGCGGAATAGTAAGGGGATTGGTGATGAATATGGTGGCTATGGTCAAGGGTAGATTGATGCGTAAGGCAATAGCCGCCGCAGCTGCGATGATAAATTGCCCAGGAATCGGGATAAAAGCGACAAAGGTGCCCATGCCCAGCGCACCGGCCACGGAGCGACGGTTCAAGTGCCAGAGATTGGGATCGTGCAGCCGTTCACCGAAAAAGCGCAAGCCTTTTTGCTGGTTAAAGCTATGCCGCTCCGGCATATAGTGTTTGAAGAACCGCCTGAACATAGCACCTGCGCTTTAGTTGTTAATTGAGGCCGAGTGCGCACATTATCTATTTTTTTATCCCCCACGCCCACATGCGATTGATAATCGGGGCTTTCTTAGTCGGTATTGTGCTATTTCATAGCTTAGTCGATTGGCCTGAGCATTGGTGGGGATGGGGATTACCCGTTGTAATTTGGGTAGCTTTTGCAGTGCCCCAATTGAGGTTACCAGCCTGCGTTGCTGCAGGTTTCTGTTGGGCTTTGTTAGCGAGCACGCCGCTTCAAGATTCATGGCTCACCGGCTTGGAATCTACCGACCTTCAAGTGACCGGCTGGGTGGATGCTATTCCTGAGCCACTTTACCGCCGCACCCGGTTTTATCTGGAAGTCGATCAGTTATATCACCAAAACCAACGTATTCCGTTAACCGGACGGTTGCGTCTGTATTGGTACGATAACCCCCCTGTTTTACAAGTTGGTGACCAATGGTCACTTACCGTACGGTTAAGAAAACCGCGTGGCCTTGCTAATCCCGGTGGGTTTGACTATGAACGCTGGTTATTTGTCAATGGCATCGTCGCCCAGGGCTATGTGCGGCCTTGGCCAAAACCACAGCGCTTGGCAGAAGCTGTGCGTTATCCGGTTGATCGCTTTCGACAACGTTTGGCGGAACGGATTGCGCGAGAGCTGAACGGCAATGCCTACACCGGTATTATTACGGCCCTGGCGATCGGCGAACGTCAGGGCATTTCCAACGCACAGTGGCAGTTGTTGTCGCAAACCGGCACCGGTCATCTCATCGCGATCTCCGGCTTACATGTCGGGTTGATTGCCGGGCTGATTTTTGCCGGTGCGCGCTATGTTTGGAGCCGGTCCACTACATTGGTGAAACGCTGGCCGGCGAGTAAAGCCGCTGCTTTGGCCGCATTGTTGGGTGCCATCGGTTATGCGTTGTTGGCCGGTATGGCGTTACCAACCCAGCGCGCTTTGATCATGTTGACCATTGTTCTGATCTCGGTACTCGGCCAACGCCCCATTGTGCCCAGCCGGGTGTTAGCGCTGGCCTTGCTGGGGGTGTTGATTGTTGATCCTAACGCACCGCTGTCCGGCGGATTCTGGCTATCGTTCGGCGCGGTAGCAGTCATTTTTTACACCTTAACCGGTCGAAGGCCCATGAATCGGCCTTTGCACTCCTGGTTGACGTTGCAATGCAGCATAACCTTAGCCTTGTTGCCCGCTGTGCTGATTTTGTTTCAGCAACTCCCTGTGTTATCACCGGTCGCGAATTTGATCGCTATTCCGTGGGCGAGTGTGACAGTCATCCCGTTGACCCTATTAGCGGTATTGGCGGGATTCGTCAGCGAGACTGCCCAAGCTGGTTTGCTGCAGCTAGCCGCCTTGACAATGGATTGGTTATGGTCATTTCTGAGTTGGCTGGGAGAATTGCCGGGAATAAAGCAGATCATGCCGTCACCGCCGTTGTGGACATTGCTGTTTTGTGTGCCGGGGTTGGTTTTGCTGCTTGCTCCTAAGGGAATGCCGGGCCGTTGGCTGGGTGGGGTGCTATGTCTACCATTGCTCTGTTTTCCCCGTCCTGTTCCGGCACCCGGCGAAGTGTGGTTCACCCTGCTGGATGTGGGAGATGGCTTATCAGCTGTCGTTCGCACCGCCAATCATAAGTTGGTCTACGATACCGGACCGCGCCGGGGATCGTCTTTCGATGCGGGCCGTGTGGCATTGGTGCCGTTTCTACGTCAACAAGGCGTGACAGAAGTCGATACATTGCTAATCAGTCATGCTGATAATGCCCATCAGGGTGGAACGCGCGCGTTGCTGGAACAGTTTGCGGTACAGCGTATTTTGACTTCTTCGCCGCTGGATGTGCCGGTGCAAGGCGCAAAACCTTGTCAGGCGGGCATGACCTGGGTTTGGGATCAAGTCCGCTTTGGTATTTTACATCCGCCTGCTCAGGGCAGCTTCAGCGACGACGAGGCGTCTTGTGTGTTGCTAGTGGAAGCCGCCGGAGGTCGGATTCTGTTGCCGGGGGATATTGAGGCGTCTGCCAAAACAGCTTTGGTTAAAGCTTATGGTGATGATTTAAAGGCTCAAATTTTGGTAGCTCCGCATCATGGGACGCGATCTTTGTCCTCACCGCTTTTCGTAAATACGGTTCAACCCGATTATGTTCTATTTTCCACCGGTTACCAAAGTCGCTCTAAGCCGTCGAAACTAGAACGACGGGTGTTTTACGAGACGCAAGGAGCAACGGTTTTAGATACGGTGGATGAAGGTGCGATTACGTTTCGGTTGGGGAGTTCGGGAGAGCTGTTCCCGGAGAGTTATCGGCGGCAGTTTCGTCGTTATTGGCATTCGCTGTAGGGCGACACTGAGCACGTAGGATGTTGTTGGTTAAGGAAACGCATCGTTGGCCGCATGAATCATGATTGATGCGCTTC
>JAZBPA010000288.1:0-12811 GCA_036351435.1 Candidatus Competibacteraceae bacterium | reverse complement strand
TTATTCGAGAGTTTCCGCCAACGTCACCTGAATAAGAATACCGCGCGCGGGGCTGCTTTCGCGCGGTATTGCCAGGAAATGGGTGAGGTGCTGGATCAGCTGGCGCTTTTCGATGCGCTGCATAAGCATTTCCGTGCACAAAATCCAGAGTGCTGGAGTTGGCGTGACTGGCCAACCGATTATCAGCATCCCTCCTCATCTTTGGTGACCGCATTCGCTAGCGCCCACCAAGATCGGATTAACTATTTTAAATACCTGCAATGGATCGCCGATGAGCAGTTGCGTACAGTCGCTCAGAAAGCCAAGCAACTCGGCATGCCGATCGGGCTTTATTTGGATCTGGCGGTAGGGGTCGATCCTGGCGGTGGCGAAGCTTGGGGCGACCCGGAGATGCTCATCTCCGAAGCATCCCTTGGGGCACCACCCGATCCGCTCAATCAACTGGGACAAAATTGGGGATTAGCACCGATCAATCCTGTTGCCCTGCAGGAACGGGGTTTTGCGCCGTTTATTACCGCGTTGCGTTCCAATATGCGTCATGCTGGGGCATTACGTATCGATCATGTCATGGGACTGTTACGGTTATATTGGATTCCGGGTGATTTACCCCCCACTGCGGGGGTCTATGTGCGGTATCCGTTTGAAACCCTGCTGCGTATCCTCGCCTTGGAGTCACAGCGACATCAGTGCATCGTGATCGGCGAAGATCTCGGTACCGTCCCTGAGGGGTTCCGCGAATCGATGGCCGATGCCGGACTCTTGGCTTACCGGGTGTTGTATTTCGAGCGCTGGCCGGACGGGTTATTCAAACGCGCCGACACCCATCCCGAGCTTAGTTTGGTTACAGTAGCCACCCACGATTTGCCGACCTTGGCGGGCTGGTGGTTAGGGCGTGATACGGATTTGCGGGTGAAATTGGAACTGTATCCGAATGCGGCCATGAAAGCTGATGATATTGCGAGTCGCCCGGTTGATCGACAACGCTTGCTTGATGCGTTGTTGGATGCCGAGGTGATCACCGAGGATGCCCTACCATCCCAATCTCCTCCGCAGGTCACCCGTGAATTTCTCGCGGCGACGCAACGTATGTTAGCACGCTCCCAGGGGCGAATAATGGTTGTTCAATTGGAAGACGCCTTGGGTGTGGAGGAACAAGCCAACGTGCCAGGCACGGTCGACGAACACCCTAATTGGCGGCGTAAATTACCCCAAACAGTTGAACAGATATTTGCCCATCCCAACGTACAAACCGTGTTGGCTGTACTCAAGGAGGAACGCCCTCGAAAATTCTACACTGCGCCCGAGGAACCGGTGCTGGAAGAACCCACTGACGCAGCAAGCGAGTCTTATGACAAAGCGGATGATTTCAGCCGAGGCGCCGATACCGGGCGATAGTCAATTTTACAGCCCTCAATCCCGACCTTCCCCGCACAGGGGGGAAGGTTTGTTTTACAAAACAGTAAGTTAAGGTAGCAATACCGTTGACCCAGTGGTTTTGCGCGCTTCCAGATCACGGTGCGCTTGCGCCGCTTCGGCCAGAGGATAAGTTTGATTGATTTCGATCTTGACCGCGCCAGTCGCTACCACTTCGAACAAATCAGCTGCGCTGGCCAACAAATCCGCTCGCTTAGCAGTGTAATGCATCAACGTGGGACGGGTTAGAAACAGCGACCCTTTCGCGGACAACACTAGCGGCTCAATAGCGGGTACCGGCCCGGAGGCATTACCGAAAGTGACCAACATCCCCATGGGCCGCAAGCAGTCCAGGGAATCCATGAATACGTCTTTACCCACCGAATCATAGACCACCGCCACACCCTTACCGTCGGTGATTGCTTTGACTTGTTCGACGAAATTTTCCTGATTGTAATTAATCACATGGTGACAGCCATGGGCGCGGGCCAGCGCCGCTTTTGCTTCGCTGCCCACTGTACCGATCACGGTAGCGCCGAGATGGTTCGCCCATTGGCTAGCGATTAAACCGACCCCGCCTGCCGCAGCGTGAATTAATACCGCATCACCTGCTTGCACACGATAGGTGCGGCGCAACAGATACTGTGCAGTCATGCCCTTGAGCATCATGGCAGCCGCGGTTCGGTCATCAATAGTATTGGGTACCACCACGACCCGATCCGCTGCTATCAAGCGCTCTTCAGCGTATGCACCCGGCGGTGGTGAAGCATAGGCCACCCGATCTCCCACCTGGAGGTCAGTCACGCCCGCACCGACTTCTTCCACCACACCGGTAGCTTCTAAACCGATACTGCTGGGTAAGGCAGGTAACGGATACAGACCAGTACGATGATAGACATCAATGAAATTCAATCCCACAGCGTGATGGCGTATCCGCACTTGACAAGCACCAGGGCCGCCAACACTGACGTCTTCCCAACGCATGGCCTCGGGACCGCCGTATTCATGAACACAGATAGCTTTGGCCATCACTGATATCTCCCCTGTAATTTACGATGGTTACATTCTAAGCAGTGAAGCAGGATTTGCTACACTCTTTCGCATTTCCTGAGCACTTAACGAACATGTGATGCTATCCGATGACTGATATTTCCCCGCAACCGCCAACGGTATTGAATGAAGGCAAGCTCAAGGACTTGGGCAGCATGGTGCTGAAAATTGAAGCACAGGCCATAATGAGTTTAGTGCAACGCTTAGACGACAGTTTTGTGCGTGCCTGCCACACGTTGTTGGCCTGCAAGGGACGCATTGTGGTGATCGGTATGGGTAAATCAGGGCATATCGGCGGCAAGATCGCAGCAACTCTAGCCAGCACCGGTACCCCAGCATTTTTTGTTCACCCCGCCGAAGCCAGCCATGGCGACTTAGGCATGATCACTCCGACCGATGTGGTCCTGGCCCTGTCCAATTCGGGCGAAACAGCAGAAATCGTCACGCTGTTGCCGCTGATCAAGCGCTTGGGTGTCCCTCTGCTTGCATTGACCGGCAATGCGCATTCGACATTGGGCTGTGCTGCTAATGTGCACATCAATGTTGGTGTCGAACAAGAAGCTTGCCCCCTGGGCCTTGCGCCGACTGCCAGCACCACAGCGGCATTGGCGATGGGCGATGCGCTAGCCGTTTCCTTACTACAAGCCCGGGGCTTTACTGCAGAAGACTTTGCCCGTTCGCATCCGGGTGGGCAATTGGGACGGCGGTTACTGCTGTTGATCGATGACATCATGCACAGCGGCGAGCAAATACCCCACAACGCGCCCGGGGATTTGTTGGGTGTCGCTTTAGTGGAAATGACTCGCAAAGGTTTGGGGATGACCGTGATCACCGATCCCGATCAGCATGTGCTTGGCGTATTAACCGACGGGGATCTGCGGCGGGCCTTGGATCGGCGTATCGACGTACATAGGAGTCCGGTGTCTGACGTGATGACCCGCGATTGCAAGACGGTATCACCCGGGTTATTAGCTGCGGAAGCACTGCATTTAATGGAAGCCAATAAGATCAATGCGTTGCCGGTTGTGGACGATGCCCGCCGGCTGGTTGGCGCTTTCAATATGCATGATTTATTGCGGGCCGGTGTCGTCTGACTAGGACGACCGAGATGCAGACAGATTGCTATCGACCGGTTGCGGGTTGTTCTGCAGTAAATCGTAATGCACCTGAGCGGGTCGGCGTTCGACGAGCCGCTCTGCGACACTGGCCAGCCGCAGCAATTCATGTTCTTCCCAAGGTCGACCGATGGCGTGAAAACCGATCGGTAGGCCTTGCGCATCGTAACCCGCGGGAAATGAGATTGCCGGTAACCCGGCGAAATTAGCCGGTACCACGAACCGCATGATTTCGGTTGCCAGTCCAAGGTCTGCTTCACCTTCTGGCAACGCATCCGCATGAATCAGCGGCGCGCTACAAGCCGTCGTCGGGGTAACAATCATATCTGCCTTTTGCAGGGCTCGATAAAAGTGCGCAGTCATACGGGTGCGAATGCGTTGTGCTTGCAGATAGTCGCGGGCGGTCATAGCCCGGGCCAGCACCAAGTGAATTCGGGTATCCCAGCTAATGTCACGCCGATGCGTATCGTAATAGGGTTCCAAAGCTGATCCCAGTTCCGCAAGAATAGTGATCGCGTGAGCTATTCGCCCGATATCCAGTTCGGGAATCTCAATGTCCATTAGTTGCGCGCCTTGTCCTACAAAAGCGTCGAGTAACGACTGACAAGCGTCCACCACGGCGGAATCGGCATGTTTAAACCAAGCCGGATATACGCCCAATGTCAACCCGGTTAAATCCAGCGACGCCAAGCCTCGCAGGCTAACCGGCGGTTGAATCAACGATTTCCGGTCACGGGAATCGGGGCCGGCGATGACCCCATAAGCCATCGCCACATCCCGCACCGTTGCCCCAATAGGCCCCGGCTGACAAACGCTGCACGCTTGAGTAGGTGAGCCAAATCCGCTGATTCGACCATAAGTCGGCTTCAGCCCCACTACGCCGCAAAACGCAGCCGGGATACGGATCGAACCACCGCCATCGGTGCCGATAGCGACAGGACAGAGCCCACTCGCGACAGCTGCTGCAGAACCGCCGGAACTACCACCGGCGCAGTGGGCTGGCTGATAAGGATTGCGTGCAGCACCATAATGTGGATTCAGGCCGGTTACCCCGATACCGAATTCGTGCATATTGGTTTTGCCGAGCAGCAACGCGCCGCTCTCCCTAAGTCTTGTGACCACAGTAGCCTCCTCATAGGGGAGGGTCTGTCCCAGAAATGAACTGCCTATTGTTGATCTATAGGGCAGCAGGTCGAATTCGTCCTTGATTGCTACCGGCACGCCATCGAACGGTCCCAATGGATTACCCGCGTGCCAGCGTTGTGTGGATGCTTGGGCTTGCGCCATGACCGCATCGTTCTGATAGGCAATGAACATACGCAGTGGCGGCGTGCAAGTTTCGCTGGCAGAGATGGCCGCCAACGCCCGTTGTGCCACCTGTTCGGGGGTTGTGGCACCGGTCTCATAAGCCTGTCCATAATCCAAAACGCCGACGAATCCACAGGGATTATCGTAATGGCTCTTGACTGTCCCGACCAAGGTGGGGACTGAAGCAATTTCCAGCCTGGGTACGGGAGTATCCCAAAATAGGTAGGGTTGAAAAGACGGTTCGTCTTCCACCACCAGCGAGCGCAGTTTTTCAACTCCGCCGTTGCGCAGCAACTGACCCAGCAGCAGTGGGCGGGTGAGCGGATTCTCCAATAGCCGGGTTGCCCAACGTAGCTTGCTGCCAGTTAAGCGCGGCACATTCACTGCTCTGAGATCGTAATTGACGCCTCCGCTCATGGTCGCTTGTTTAAACCCCAGTTCATTACCAATAACTTCTGCTGCATAAGGTGATAATGTGGTATTTTCACTCAGTCCGCAACGCTTGCCCATAGACTGATGTTGACGATTCCCCAACCGCTATTAGCGCTCTTGCGCACTGCCCGACGAGTCACCGCATTGACCGGTGCTGGTATCTCTGCAGAAAGTGGCGTCCCTACCTTTCGCGAAGCGCAAACCGGGCTCTGGGCGCGTTATAATCCGGAAGAGTTGGCTACCCCCGAAGCGTTCCAGAGCAATCCTAAACTGGTATGGGATTGGTATGTTTGGCGGCGAGTATTGGTGGGTAACGCGCAGCCGAACGCCGGCCATCACGCGCTTGTTGAGCTGGAAAAGCGGTTGCCGACCTTTACCTTGATTACCCAGAATGTTGATGGTTTGCACCGGCGGGCCGGCAATCGACAGGTGTTGGAATTGCACGGCAATTTGTTCGGAACCAAGTGTTTTGCGGAAGAAAATCGGGTGGATAACTGGCCCGAAACGGAAGAATCACCGCCTCGCTGTCCGCAGTGCAATGCTTGGTTGCGACCCGATGTGGTCTGGTTCGGTGAGTCATTGCCGGTTGCAACGTTGCAACAAGCCGAAACAGCGACTACTGAGTGTGAATTATTTTTCAGCATTGGCACTTCAGCGCTGGTTTATCCGGCCGCCGGGCTGCCTATATTAGCTCGTAGCCAAGGGGCTATGGTGGTGGAAATCAATCCTCAGCCCACACCATTAAGCGAACAGGTCGACTTTTTACTGCAAGGTCCAGCGGGTCATGTCTTACCCGCTTTAATCGCGCAAGCGTTTTCAGATTAAGCGAGCGGTGGTTTGTCATAATCCTGCACAGCAGTTACAGAAACGCCTCCCGCAATCCATCCAACCCGAATTGCACGGCCAATGCCGCCAACAGAATGCCCAAAACCCGGGTGATGACGTTAATGCCGGTCACTCCTAGTAACTGAATGATGCGACCGGTGAGCAGCAACAGCAGTAGGGTTAGCAGCAGCACCCCGAGCAGCACACCAAGTATTGCGGCCTGTAACCAGACATCCCCTTGTGTGCGCCCCATCAATAACAACACCGATGCGATAGCGCCCGGCCCGGCAATTAAGGGGATTGCCAGCGGGAATACCGAGATGTCATGCCGTTGAATGGTTTCGGCATCTTCGTTGGCGGTTAATGTGCGGAGCCCGATCTGGCGGGCGAACAACATATCGATGGCGACCAGAAATAACAGTACCCCACCTGCGATACGGAAGGCCGCTAAACTAATACCCAACGACTCCAATACGAAATCCCCGGCTACAGCGAAGCCAAACAAAATAACAGTAGCAATGGCGGTGGCATGCCACACCATGCGCCGCCGCTCCGAGTCGCTATAACCGTAAGTCATGGCGGCAAATAGAGGCGTCAATCCCAGCGGATCAATAACCACCAGAAAAGTGACGAAAGCGTTGATGAGAATATCCGGCATAGTAGGGCGACAGTGGTATCGGTTATGAATCCGCCGTCTTGCTGGCTACCCCAAGCAATGGCGACCATCTCCGCAACACGGTAAGGAGTTCCTGCTCTTTGAATGGTTTGGCCAAATAATCGTCCATACCTGCCGCCAAGCACTTATCTCGAGCGCCTTGCATGGCATGAGCCGTCAACGCGATCACTGGGATATGACTTTCTTCGCCTTCCTGATCACGTATCCGGCGCGTCGCCTCATAACCATCTAGCACCGGCATCTGGCAGTCCATGAGGACGAGATTAAACGTGTTCTCTGCTAACATTTTTAACGCCTCCAGCCCGTTATTGACCGTCACCACCGTAAAACCCAACTTCTCCAACTGACTGCAGGCGACCATTTGATTCACTGGGTTGTCTTCCGCCAGCAAAATCCGCCCGGCAAAATGCTGCGCAGAGATTGATTCTGGAAGCATGGTATCGGTATTCATATAAGTGGTTTTTTGTGCTGCCGACAAGGCCAGAGGAAGCAAAACCCAAAATTTACTGCCCACGCAGGGTACGCTCTCAAAGCCGATTTTTCCGTTCATTAACTCGACCAGTCGTCGCGAAATCGCCAGCCCCAACCCACTGCCACCAAAACGACGTGTCATTGTCGAATCAACTTGGGCGAAAGCATCAAACAGACGGCCTCGCGCCGTGGAAGGAATACCGATACCGGTATCATGCACGGTTATTTTTACCTGAACAGAGTGTTCGGTTCGGTCGCCGAACTTGACTATGACGCGAATCACCCCCTGATCCGTGAACTTGATAGCATTGCCAAGCAAGTTAATCAGAATTTGCCGCAGCCGTAACGGATCGCCATAAACGCTTTCGGTAAAGGGTTCAGCACATGACACTACCAGGTTCAGGTTTTTCTTCTGGGCGTTGCTGATCATCAAGGCGACACTGGATTCGACTGTTTCCAGCACATCAAATTTAACGGCTTCGAGGGTCAGTTTACCGGCTTCTATGCGTGAAAAATCAAGAATATCGTCAATGATCTGCCGCAAAGATTCGGCAGAATTGAGAATAACATTGACCTGATCGTGTTGCTGTTGGGTCAAGCTACTTCCGGCCAACAATTCGGCGCATCCGATGATGCCATGCATCGGCGTGCGAATTTCATGGCTCATGTTGGCAAGAAATTCACTTTTGACCCGACTACCTTGTTCAGCTTGATGGCGGGCGCTCTCCAAGTGATGTTGATTAATCAACGCGGCCCAATACTCTTGGCAGTAGGTAGCCGTGCCTTTCGCCATATAGAGCAAATAAATCAGCACCAGCGCACCAAGAACCGCCAAATCGACACTAAATGCAGCTACCGTCAAAGGCACTAACAACACGCACAGAAACAGCCAGCAAAAGCGCAGCGAAAAAGCCAGGATATGGCTGGCAACGCCGACTACCGCGGTCGTCGCCAGTATCCCAAGAAACGATGGCATGGCAATGGAATAGAAGTAGACGCTGCCTGCCACAAATAGACTCCAGGGTAGTGCCGACAGGATAAAAGCGCTGGCATATACCCACGGATAGTACGTGGGGAATTTCTGTTGCAGGGCGTCGAAACGAAAGCTCAGATAAAACCGCAACCCACCGAACAGCGCGGAAAAGGTTACTGCAGCGAGCGCCAGATCCGGGTGATCGGTTCCGTAGGATGTCCCGACTGCGAGCACGATAGAGGCCACGGTGTAAACAAAATGAGTGGAGTGAGTCAGCCGAACCATGCGCGCCAGCGCTTCGTTGCGCAGTATTTCCTGCTCGGCTTGCGGCAAGGCTTTGAGGTTAGGGGGCATAATAGACGCTTGTTAACTTTCAGTTTGCCGAATTCAGCGTGTTGATCTCCAATAAAAAACTGATGAGACGCCATGATCGTTTCATAACGAGCCTGCTTAGGCGACAACTGGTCAGTATCATAGCCATAATATTAGCCAGCCAAAACACCACCGTTATTCTCCTGTCCAATCGACGGTGAAGCCAGCGCGGAGTCAAATGCGATGAATCGGTTGTACGCTCGACGATTATGGTCATTCGGCTGGCTATTGATAGTGCTGTTTTTGGCTATTTCAGCCATTGCTCAGGACACCGTTGTCGCTCCCCTTGACCCGTTCAAAGCGGCTGAGCAACAGAATGCCCGTAGACAAGCGCTGGCAGAGGAAAAAGTCGCAATTGAGCAGCTACAAGAGGAGTTGCGCGTTCAGACGGAGGAACAGCCGGTCAAACTGGATGCACTACAAACCGAGCAACTCACTGAAGCTTTTGTAGAACAGGCCCAGTTGGATACCAGCGCTGTTCTGTTGCGACAAGCCGATTTGCAAGCGGATATCACCAACAGCGAACGGCGTATAAAGGAATCGGAGCAGCATATTCGCGAGCTTGAGGCACGTGAACAACTGTTGAAAAATCCCGCCAAAGAAGATGCGGAAAATGTCCAGCGTCTCGCCCAATTGAACCTCATCCAACAGGAACTAATGCAACAGCGAATCGACCTGGAGCTGGAACAACAGCACTTGGAAAATTTGCGCAACCGCCTAACCCAAGTCAATCGTCGCCAGAACCTAGCTGAGCAATGGCAGACTCGCGTGGAACAACTCTATCTCCTGCAACAGGAAAAAAGCCGCCAGGAGGCACAGGCCGATCTGCTGAAGCGCTTGGCCAGAGAAAAACAAGCCCACCTGGTACGAGCCACTGAGCTGCGGCGGCGTTTACAAGAAGAAACCGAGGCGCTGTCCGAAATTCGCCGTCTTTGGCTGGAAACCAGCATCCAAGGTGCTGAGGACAAAAGCCAACTCACTCAGCTGGATGTCCGTTTTGCCAAAACAGCAGAAGAACTGAGCCAATTCGCGGCTGTAGCTGATCGAGCCGACACTGAACCCAAGACATTGCAGGAAGGCTTAACGAACTTAAGCAGCTTGGAGGATCTCACTCAAGAAGCCGGCGACTTGTTACAACGTAAGCTTGATTTGCTGGCACAGCAACAGCAAGCCATTGAAAGACGTGAAGTCAGTGGTTCGACGGATCAACGACTGAAGACTGAAACAGCCGCATTAGTTAGCGATCTGATTGCGGAATTCGGCCAGCGTCTGAGTCTGAGCCAAACTCAGTTAGAACAAATCCAGACGCTAAAGCAACGCCTGGAAGGGGATTACAAGAAACGCCTGAACCGTGATTTATTCGTGCGGGAGACATTGCCCGTCAGTGCTATTGAACTCCAGCAACTCCTCGCAGGCGTCCTTCATACGCCGACGGTGCTGTTTCATCAGGTGCGCCTAAGTGTTGAATCCACGCTAAAAACTTTGGTCAATACCAGCGCGTTACGCTGGGTGATGTTGATAGTCTTGGAATTGGCTTTGGTGTGGCTGGTGATCGTCACTCGGGGTTCCCTAAAATCCAGCATTGCAAGGGTCAAGGCTCGCCAAGATGAGAGTTTTTTTCGCACCGTTGTTTTGACGGTATTGCAACTATTGCGTAAGAACCTGTTGGGAATCGGGTTGGCGGCTTCGCTTGCGCTGATGGTGTGGCTGTTTCAGGTACCTCAACCCGGTTTGACCATCATTATCACCTTGGCGTTTTTGTGGGTGGGTATTAAAACGCCGATCAATTTAGCCTGGCTGTTGCTGGCGTCGCCGCAGCTACCATCGGACAAGCAACGGCCACACATTTATCGGCAAGTCTTCTGGACCCTACTGGTCGGTGGAATTCTGGCAGCGATGACCATTCTGGCCCATGTCAGTGCGTTGCCGAATGATGTGGTCAGCGTTTTCGACCGCTTATTCATGCTCTATTGGTTGTGGGCGTTCTTCCCGGCCATGCGTATCCGTCGGTTGTTAGTCGATTTGCTGGCTGATCGTTATGCCGGCCTGATCGGCTTCATCACCTTCCGCTTTGCGACCCTGTTGTTACCGATCTCCTTACTAGTCGCTGCTGGTTTGGGTTTAGTAGGGTATTTGAATCTGGCTTGGTCGGTGGCTTGGCATTTAATGATATTTCTGGTTGTGTTAGCAGGCTGGCTGATGGTCCGGGGATTGCTCGGAGATATGACCGTGCTGTTGAAGAACTATGCCGTGATCCACTCTAGCTACGGTTTGCTGTGGACCCAAGATGTGATCAACCCACTGCATAAGATGTTCAGGCTGGTGCTGTTTTTTGCGGCGTGGCTGGTGTTGTTCCAGCTTTACGGTGTGAGTGGGGAATCGACCCTAGTCAGCGTTGTAAGGGTATTCTTCGAATACCCCTTATTCACATTGGGTGGAGCTACGATTACCTTGTGGGGCGTGTTGATCACGGTCATCGTCATCGTGTTAGTGCTCTGGCTCGGTCAATGGATACGCTCGATCACTTACCGGTGGCTGTTATCCAATATCGCCGATCTGGGAGTCCGCCACAGCCTGTCGGTATTCAGCCAATACACCATCGTATTGATCGGCTTTTTGATCACCCTGAACATCATCAACATCGATTTAACCACGGTGACGGTATTCGCCGGTGCTTTTGGTGTTGCGTTGGGTTTCGGCATGCAGGCGATTGCCAACAATTTCATCAGCGGCTTATTGTTATTGATTGAACGGCCGTTGCGCAGCGGCGACATAGTAGTGATCGGCACCAACGAAGGCGAGATTACCCGCATCGGCATCCGTTCGCTGACTGTGAAAACCTGGGACAATATGGAGGTTATCATCCCCAATTCCGACGTCATCACTAATTCGTTTACCAACTGGACTCATCAGGACAAGATTATCCGCACCATCCTGATGATCCGCGTCGCTTACACTAATGACCCGCACCATGCGCGAATGGTCATGGAACAAGTACTGACCGACCATCCGTCCGTACTCGCCGATCCTGAGTTCATGGTCATGCTGTGGGAGTTCAACGAGTCGTGTCTGCTGTTTCGCGTACAATACTTTATTGATTTGGGCAAAGATGGTTTATTCGTCGTCCGCACCCAGGTGATGTTCGCTATTTGGGATGCGTTGCGTAAAGCCGGCATCGAAATCCCTTATTCACAGCAAGATGTTTACATCAAAGAATGGCCGCAAGCGTCTTTGCCTAAACAATACAAGGATGACCCGGGCGGCGCGGAGCCGCTAGGCGCACCGTCTTGAATTGATGGATAGGGACGCTTCAGTTTGATGCGGATATCCAGCGGTAAGTAATCCCACTCCCCTCAGGTAACTCAAGATGAACACGAAAGAACGGCTTAAAGCTGAAATCGACAATCTGGACGAAGCCGAAACGAATGAACTGTACCAAGTCGTCAAGCGCTTCTTGCAGGCTAAGGCGCATAGACTGGATGAAATCCACGAGGCAAGCACAACGACGTCCGGGTTATGTGGGATTTGGCAAGATGATCGTACTGCTGAAGAGATCATTGCAGACATCATCAGCGCCCGCAGCCCAGGACGAGATGTGGTGTTGTGAGATACTTGCTGGATACTGATACGCTTGTTTACTGGCTCAAAGGCGATATTGATATTGAAGTCAAGGCATTGTCAGCGGGCTTGGATCGGTTAGCACTGTCGATCATTACCAAAGCTGAGCTGCATTTCGGCACTTACAATTCCATGCACATAAGCCGGAATTTGACCGCGATTGCACAGCTCACGCAAACGCTGGCAGTCTTACCCTTTGATGACGTGGTTGCCGACCGGTTCGGGGCTTTGAAAGGGGAGCTGAAACGAAGTGGCAGCCTGATCCTGGACGCTGACATCATGATTGCGGCCACAGCGTTGACCAATGATCTGATACTCGTCACCAACAACCAAAAGCATTTTGGACGGATAAAGGGTTTGATGATGGCGAACTGGCGCCAACCATCCCGATAAATAGGTTATTGCGCGATGCAGGAAGATTCCTTCAGAAAAGCATGAATGGGGAGCCTGTCATCAAGGGTAGCTTAATTCAAACATCTATTTTCGCTCGATAATTTATAATTCGTCATAGACAGATGATGCAGTAGGCGCACCGTCTTGAATCCACTCCGTAAGGTA
>JAZBPA010000287.1:0-15219 GCA_036351435.1 Candidatus Competibacteraceae bacterium | reverse complement strand
AACGTGGAGAATCGGCTGATGTCGACCAGCCATAGCACAATAGGAAACACTGCATAGGCTTCGATAAACCAGAGCATCGTGGGCAAGGCGGTGTTGCGCCACGGAGATTGGGCAACCTGATATTCTTCACCGGCCATTGGTGGATTCCTCGGCGGCAACGCCAGACGGGGTATCGAGCTGCTGCGTGCCCACTTCGCGAAACGCGCGGTATTCCGCTTCATCGATGCGTCCGGCTTGGCGCAGTTCATCCAAATCGCACGTCAACGGCCGACCGTGTTTGCGCACCGCACGGCGGGTTGCCGCAATAACCCGGGCCGCCGGTTGATCCAGAATGGCGTCCTTGATCGGTTGGGTAAAATGCAGGTATTCCCGGATCGGCGCGCGGCGTCCGTCAGTAGTCCGTACCAGGCGTTGCGTCACGATGCAGCGCATGGCTTCCAACAGATCGGATAACCGGCCCTCGCGCTCATCAGCGGGGAACGCGGCAATCAAGCGCCGAATAGTCTCAGGGACACTGTTAGTGTGGCTTGTCGTGTAGACCAGATGCCCGGTCATGGCCGCTTCGGTCATCGCGGCAATGGTTTCGGCATCGCGGGCCTCACCGACCAGGATCACCATCGGCTTACGCCGAAGACTGTTGCGTATCGCGGCGGCAAAACTGTGCAGATGCACCCCGATTTCATGTTGAGAAACCAACGCATGAGAGCGGCGGACAAAATCATAAACGAACTCAATGGGCGCTTCGTAGGTGATGATTTTGCGATGCGAGTGCGGTTGCTCCAACAAATAACGAATCACTGAACCCAACAACGTGGTTTTGCCACTGCCGGTAGGACCGGTAATGATCACTAACCCTTGTTCAAACACGAGGTTATCCCGCAGGGCCTCCGGTAAGTGTAACTCAGCCAACAGCGGTGGCGTGGTGGGGATGGGCCGCAGGGTGATTTCTAGGCCCCGCTCGCGCGGTGCACGGGCGGGCGTCATATTGACCCGATAGCGGGCCAGGCCATGACGGCCCCGGCGAATCTCGTGGGAACAGTCAATGTCCTGCCCACCAGCCAGCTGGCTGGGCGCATTGTCGCCGTACAGGATCTGCGCGCAACGGTACACTTCCCCAGCGGATAACCGCCGACGGGTCACCGGCGCCAGGCGTCCAAATTGTTCCACAAAAACGAAATTGCCCGCCTGGATCGTGATGTCCGAGACCTCATGATCGGTAGCCCACAGCAACAGCGCCTCCAAATGTGGGGCTTGAAAGCTGGGAGCTTCCGGCAATCCCGTGTCCAGGAAGCCGACCAGTTCCGCATCGTCTCCTGTGGGCCGCTTGTCGAGCAAGGTCACTGCCGTCATCATGGCTAGCGTTGCCGGTTATACTCGGCTGACCACTTCGGGGCAACCGGTTGGGGTGACGGCGGCGGTAATTCGATGACCGCTCTCGGCTTGCGCAGAACCCGTAAATTGATCTCCGGTGCCTCCTTACCCGGTTTATACGGTTTCGTCGGATACGGGGTCCAACGCTGGTTGTCCGACACGAACCGGATGTTTTCCTTGATTTCCAGGATGCGATCATTGATGAGTAACGTATTGCCCAAATCGGTGACACCCACTAACTCTTCGGTTATCCGTGGCGGCGTTACCATGTCTTTGGCGAGCAGTTCGCGATAACGGGCCATACCGATCAGATCGCGTTCCAGGCGGTTAAGCTGTACTTCGAAGGTGCGGTTGGCTTGGCGAATACCGTTGCGCCAGCCTTTTTCCACGTAGCGCTCCCACAAAGCCACTTCAGCGGACTTGCTGCGATCCGGCAACATCGTCTCGTCCGGCGGTTCCGGGCGAGCCGCCTGTACATACAAATAGGTTCGCCAATCCGGAGAGACCAGCGACAACTTGGCGGGAGATACGATGTTGAATACCGCATCGGCGAACCGCAATTGCCGGTCATTGTTTTTGCGCACGGTATCCTGCCCCACCTGGATGACCGGCGGCACGACATTGTGCGCCAGCAGTAACGGGGCAAACGGAAATACACCGTCCAACCGATGCGCTTGTGCATCCAACAGCTGATTGATTTCCCGCATTCGGGCATATAATCCACCCCGTGCGCCGTAGGCTTGTGCACTTTCTTTCAGTGCTTGGGCGCGCAGCGGATTGATGGGGGTATCCCCCTGTTGCACAGCGCGTCCGGCTTTAATATCGTCTAGCCTGATGACGCCCTGATCGTAGCGGCTGATGGGTGCGGTATCGGCCGGGGCGCTGTCAGCCACCGTGTCGTCGGCCAATGGCCAGCCGTCATCGGCCAACGTCCCTGACGCATAGAGGGCGATCGCCAGCGAAACAGCCCAATAGGATCGGTTTCGATTGTGCATGACCGCCTCCTTATGACGCACGCCGTTTACGGCGCTGTTTTTGGGTGGGGTACTGAAGCTCAATCACCCGTAACTCGGGGCGCACCAACACGTTGCAGCGCCAACTGGCTTGATAACCCACATCGGCGAGCAGCTCACCAATCGTGCGATCTTCTGCATAGACATTGACCGGCGTGAGCAAGGAAGAACGACCGTAGGTTTTGACGTCATAGCCCACGGTTCGGGCCAACTGGTAAACCAACGGTTTGACATCGCCCTGATAATTGACGGCGACCCGCAGTTGCAAATCGGGCGGCACGTATTCAGGGGTGATGGCTTGCGCGTAGATCCCGGATGCGGCCTGTTCAACGATAGCCACTTTCGCCAGCGCATCGGCTATCCGCTCTGACGATTCCGCCAGCATCCGCTGTTGCTCGTTCACTTGTTCCGGCGTGGCGACCGGTGGCGCGGTGACACAGCCACTCACGGCCAGACCAATTAAGAGTGTGACAACGATACTGCGGTTGAGTCGAATTGGCATGGGTCACCTCATGTGATATATGAGCTATAATTATAATAGAATCTAATTACCGCATTTAACGGAGCGGGGCTAAACGTCAGGGCACTCCGAACTCAGGCGACCCAATGCAGATCGCTAACGCTGCCGGTCGTGCGTAGTTGTGTTGCTATGTCGGCCACTTCATTTTCGATGGCTGCTAGCAGGGCTTCCCGATCCAGTTCGGCATTCGCTGGGCTATCCAGGCGGCGTTGCAGTTCCCCCTTGATACTGCCACCGGGATACGCTTGGGCGAGCGCCGCACGAGCCAGCCGGGGATTAAAGCGTTGATATAACCGCTGCCGGAGAAAACGATCTTCTGCCGTAGTCGAGAGCGCCCATAACTCAATAGGCCCGGTAGTCAGGTAAAGGAGTTGTGAGATCAACCCGCGCTTGGTGCGCAACGCGCAGAGAAACGGCGCACCGGCAGCGGTGGGACCCGTGCCATGAATGCGCAGTTGCGCCAAAGCAGACGGGGACAAGGAGAACTTGGCACGAACCTCCTCGGCAGTTTCGTCGCTGCCATACTCCATGATGTAGACGGTGGTGGCCAGTTCCGCCATTTCATCGCTGAAATCCTCCAGAATCTGGCTGGCCAACGCGACTTGCACATTGGCTTTACGGCCTTCACGCATATCACGGACAAACTGCGCATTGATCGCCGAGCTGCTGCCACAGCGATGTTTTTCATCGGCACAAAACTTTTTCGGATAGGCGAGGAGCTTTTCGACGTGGTTTTGGTGATACGCGCGATAGCGTGGGGGGGCCAGCGTCGATGTTTGCGCATCCAGAAACAAGTCGCGCCCCAAAACATGCCGTGCCAGCATATAAGCGATAGCCGTTTGCCGTTGACCGACCGCGGTCATGTCGCCACATAGTGCGGCGACATCAAGACTCGCGACCCGTGCATTGCCCAAATCAAAGCGGGTGGGATACGCCAGCATCGGCCATTCCCGCGTGCTGGCGGAGATGACCCGATTAAACAACTGAATAGGCGACTCGGCGGTATCTTCCAAGCGCATCCGTTCGCCATAGAGATGGTGAACTTGAGGAAACTGCGCGATGGCTACTAGATCACTTAACAATGGCACGGCATAGCGTTGCGCACGAATCGCTGCCGGGAGATCACCCGCATCGAACAGAGCATCGACCACTTCCCACCAAGTCGGCCGCTCATCCAGTATCAGATGATGCGCCTGCAACGCGTGATCGACCGCTTCATCTTGTGCTACTGAGTACAACTTGGGCGCTTGGTTATCCGCGAAGTGCTCATACGCCAGATCAATCACCAATCCCGTCAGATCGGCGACGCCTTCGGGCGGAGTCCTGTCGCCGGGGGAGGTCGCGAGCACACTGATAAATGACACCAGAAACGCCCGCTCTAGGGGGACGGGTACCCGCATGCCCAGCTGAGTATCCAACGGATTGATGGCCCATTGCGGTAAATTCTGGGGCGCATGAAATTGTGCCTCAAAGCGGCGGTTCGCTGGCAAGGCTTCCCGTACCAGGGAAATCAGTCCTTCCGACGACGGACCGATGTCAATAATCCGCACAAAGGGTAACTCGCGAAAGCCCGGACCCAGGATCAAGCCCAGATTATTGGCATTCATCGCTACGGATTTACCGGAACCGGGTCGTGCGAAATACAATTCGTTCCACGTCCCTTGTTCGGCCGAACCGGGCTGATACGGAAATAAGCGGCCATCGCGGGTACGGTATAACACCGCACCGGCGGACCACAGCGAGGCCGGTCGGTAAATGGGAATGGTCTTTAGTATGTCCGCCAGTGGTGCGGCATACCGGTTGCCGATGTTGATCTGGCTCACACCGGGGAGCGTGGAATACCAGGCTTTGACCGGATGACCGGTGCTCTCCCGTACCGTGCACCCGCCCCAGGTTTGAATATGCGCGGCCAGATGCGCGGTGCGGGCGCGTAACTCTTCTTGGTGTGAGCGACCGGCGGGCATAGGGTTTAGGGTGTTGACCCAGGAGGTCATCGTCATTTGTACCCGCACGGCGACCCCGCCTTCATGGACGTAACGGCGTAATGCCTGCACGGCGGCGTGAATCAACTTGTTCTGATGGCCAGCAAAATTGAGCAGACCCGCCCAGCGATGGCGAGACAGTAGCCACGTTTCCGCGCCACCCGTCAGCCGAATCATCAACCGCCAGGGGATGCGCTCATGGCGGACCCGGTCTAATAACCGTTCGAACCGTTGCACTTCGGTTAACTGAGGCAGATCGACAAAGAACGGTTGATACAGGCGGTCGCCCACCCGCACCGTGCGGTAATCCAGTATCTCTAACCCCCGTGGGACCAATTGACTACCGATAGCGGGTAACCAACAATCAGCGGCATCCATCTTCCCGTTCGGTTGTTCGCGCGGGGCCGGTACCGGGCCACCGGGGAGTAACGCCAGCCAGTCTTCGGGCGTCCATTCGGCATCGGCTTCGGCGCGCATCTGACGACAGGCCGCCGCAATAGGCAACACGGCCAGTTCAAACCCAAACGCCGTGAGTTCTGAGATGAGCGTGCGAACCAATGAACGATGCGTATCGGTCAGGTAGGCGTTACCCGCATACGGGTCTTGGTTATCGCGGGTCAGGGGGGGTGCTTTCAGGCGGTCCATGATTCGCCGACGCTCTTGACGCGCTTGGCGGCGAGTAGAACGCGGCAACCCTGCCGGATAGGTCCAGACCACCAGATAGTGCGCTTCATGGCAAGCAAAGTGGGGTAAATGGCGGATACGTTCGGCAAATAAATCGTCAAGATTAAGTTGCAGACGGGCGCCGGTGCGCACACTGGGTTGCAACAGCCGGGTGATTTCGTCTCCTGTCGCTGCGGGGTCACTGCTGAAAACAATATCGATACTATGATAGCTCCCCGCACCCAGCACCGAGCCGAGCAGGGTTTCCAGTTGCTGGGTCAGGGTACTGAGTTCCTGGTCGCCAACCACCCGCAGGTGACCACGTAACTGAATCAGGCTCATCAAGCCGCCTTCTTTAGTGACAAAGGACTCATCATCTTCGACGGTGGCTAGACTAGAGTAGGCTTCGACATCTAAGCCAAACAACTGGGCAAATAGACCCCACACTTCAGCGCGTAGACGGCTCATTGTTGCTCTCCAAAACGGGTGTTTGGTCCCACGGGTGCAGTTGCCAAAGACAGAACCGGTCCACCTCACGATCATCGGGGTCAGGCAGATACCGCAAGCCCGCGAGTTCCGCTAGCAAGGATTCTCGGGTGGCGTCCGGCAGTGCCAGTAGGGTTTGCCGTAACAGATACGGGGAGACTGTAAAAGGAATCAGGCGGTGGGTGTCAGCAACCCGTTGCTGCAGTAGGGTCATCAAGTGGTGTTGGCGCATGATCTCAGCGGCTGGCGGGGCGGCAGGTCCCGGTATGGGTTGTGCCCGATCCTGCCGCTCCAGCAAGGTCACCCTCATGCGGATCACCACCGCATTCAATGCGCCTTGGTGGAGTTCGGGAATCAACGCCAGGCGGACGCGCTCGGGCTGCCAAGCCGCCAGATACCCGAGGCGGCAAATCAGACAAAGCGGCCCGCCACCGGCAATCTGCTGATAATCGTCCGGGTCAGCGGATTGGCCACAGCCAGCACAGCAGTCAACGGGATGGTCTACCGCCGTGGATAACGGCGGCGACGCTGCAAGCAGTTGGACGAGTAGCGGGTTCACAGGAGTTAATTGCCTATGGCGGTGGTACCCGACACGACATTTTGTGTCGCGTTCTCATCGTAAATCGTATCGCCTGCGGTTTTGAACGTTTGCGGCAAAAACAGCAAACCGGCGCACACCACGCCGAGTACCGCGCTATGGGACAACGGATGTTGCTGCGGACTATCCCGGTTCGCCTTCAATTTCAGGAAAGCCCCACCGCCTGCGGCCATCCCGCCGACATAACAGCCTGTGGAGATGGCTTTACCCAACCCTTCTCCTTGACTCGCCAGATGCTCACCAATTTCCCCCGCGTTATCCGCTAACGCCGGTTCGATTAACAGCGCAAGTCCAGTGACCACCACTGTGGTCACCGCGCCCAGCACCGCTGGAATCGTCATACCGTGATTGCTCAGGTTCATACGTCTACTCCTCACTGTCATTACCCGCTGCGCTGAACACGCAGCACCAGACGGATCACCGCCGTCCACGGTCTTTAGCCCGGCACAATGATGTAACTCAAGAGCTGTTCCAGGCCAAACGTCTCGGCCAGCAACTGCAGGCTGGCCACAATATTCAGGCAGAAAATCCCGCCAATGATGTGGGTAACCGCTTTGCCATTCAGGGCCGGTTCAAAGACCCGCGCGTGCGCACGCTTCAATAGGGCAAATCCCCAGATGAATGCCCACAGACCGACCAGCTGGACAAACTGCAGTACGGTGTCCAGCACCACTTGACCTTCTTTGGAGACGGCGCTCCCGGCTGAGTAACTGAGAATCGTTGGTGACCCAAAAAAGGTTTCCTGACCCGCGTCAATCGCTGTGGGGAGATACAGGAAGGTGGCGCACGTCAGGAAGCTCGTGATGATGGCGGCTGACGTGATGCTGTGATCGTGTTGCCGACGGCGGAACAGCAATACGGCCTGTGTGCCTGCAATCATCCCGAACAGATAGGCGAGGGCCGTGAGCAATTGCGTCAATCCAGGGAAGCTTTCCCTGAACGTTTCCAGCATTGTTATGCCTGTCGGCATAGGGTGCCTCTAGCGTGATCAATCAAAAAATATTATGTTATATTTATGATAGCACTAATACTTTAAAAGCAAATACATTTCGAGATGATTCACGTTATGGGCAACCGACGACATGATTGGGTGTTTGCTGCTGCGGCTTACGCATTACTGGTTTTGCCGCTATCGGGGTTAGCCGTTCCGCCGTTAGGCGGTGGCTATTCAGATTCCACTCCGCCCCCACCACCTGCTGTGACTCCTCGCCAATCGCCAACACCGGCCCCCTTGGTGCCGAGTACACCAATAACGCCTGAACCCACGACGCAACCCGGCATCGGTGATGCGCCTATGCCTGATGAGGATTTGATTTGGTATGGGATTGAGGCAGAACGGAATGCCATGCAATGGGTTTCCCGCGCGGTACTCGAATGCCCGCCCGAACGACCGATCCGGTTAGACGATACCGTCTGCATAAACCAAGACATCCTGGATGCCATCGATGACGGGTGGAGCCTGTACGTTGATCCCGACGGGACGATTCGCTTGGAACCGCCGCCGTTTTATGACCCCATTGCCGGGGAGTGGGACTGGGACAGCGACGATGAACCCTGCAATCCCAACATTGACGTAACACTCAAACAGGCCGCGTTAGCCGGTAGTCAGATTACCCGCAAGATCTCCGACACGCAGTTAGGCTACCCGGAAACTGACCCGATTATCGCCGTTAAGAATCCGCAAAAAGATGGCTATGGTGGGGTATGTACCATCAACCTCTTTATCTTCGATGAACTGTGGAAGAGGCTGGGCAGTTCCTATGAGAAGATTCGCGATCTGATCGAAGCGTTGAAGGATTTTTCGCTCGATGATCTGTTTGGTGCTGGCTGTGCCATCATTAACGATGTTTTCGGCGATCTCCAGAGGCAGTTGTTGGAGGATATTACCAGCGGTTCGCCGCTCACCCCGTTTGAGCAGTTCATTCGACAGATTCGCATGGGGTTCGTCGCCCCACTCAATTCGTTTGAATCAGTCGGGTTAGGCGTGCAGCCCACACAGGCCGTATTGGATGGCGTGACAACGGAAAATCCCTTGTTGGTGACCTATGTGCCGGGGATTGGGTACCTTTATATGGCTGAAATGGAGGATTCGATGCTGGTCGTTTTGGGTATCTCTCCGACACCGTTGCATCCCGATGATGCGGTGTCACAATGAATTTGAGCAACTTTCGCTTGGAATCACTGGCAGAATTCAACCGGAATACGCAAATTTGAGGTCGATGGGTATGGTTGATGAAACTCGTGGTCTGCTCGTTGAAACCCCTTGGGCCCTGGTATTGACAGGCAACCGCAAAGCGGCCGTTCAGTTTGAAAATGACTTGCGGCTGCGATGGCGTGATGACTTGGCGCAGTTAGCTGAAGTTGAGGATGGCGATCCGCAGGCGACATTGGAAAGTTTGGTTGGCCAATCTGAAGTAGAATAATCAGCAGACCATTCACACAGGTTTGTTGTTTGACACTCAATTAGCAAAGCCTAAACACCGTGAGGGTCTGGCTTTGATCAGCCACGTTTGCTTTGGAATTAGCGGACGAAATCTCAAGTTAGTTGGTCTGATGGGTATGTCGTGAAATCTGACCCGGGAACCTACGCGCTATTCCTCAAAAGTAGCCTGAGCACAGAAATACAGGTTGGCCGTAAGGACCGCCTTCGGCTAAAGCCCGGTTTCTACGTTTATGTCGGTAGCGCTTTCGGTCCAGGTGGTGTGAGAGCTCGTGTTGCGCGGCACTTTCGCAAGGCTAAGCGTCACAATTGGCACATCGATTTTCTGCGGGACGTCATAGATCCGGTATGCGCTTGGTGCAGTTTCTCGTCGGTTCGCCTAGAGCACGAGTGGGCCTGCGCGCTCAGTCAAATCGCGGGCATGTCCGGTATCGAGAGGTTTGGTTGTAGTGATTGCCACTGTAATGCTCATCTCTTCGCTTATTCAAGACAGGCGATTGACGCTAAAATCCGGCTTGCGATTGGCGGGGCGATTGAGATATGGCCGTATCATGAGGCTACCTGATCAGGATGATCAAGCGCTATTCCTTCACCAGCGGCAATTCCGCCCAGCGGGTGGTATTTAAAAGCCTCACCAGCTCAAGTGTCCCGTTTGACTGGTGTATAGTCTACGGGCAACTCATCACCTTCCTTTGGTGGTAGGCCATCGGAACGGTTAAGCAACGCCCAGAATTCATCCATATCCGCACGGGCTGCTCTAGCTTTGAAATACTCGGCGGTATCCAGCGCTGAGAGTTTTTCAGCCACTGCCATAGCGATAAACTGATTCATGCTGCTACCTTCGCGCTTAGCATATTCAGCCACCGCTCTGCGTAATCCCTGCGGTAGTCTGAGCGGGTAGGTAGTATTCTGCTTGGGTGTATCTTGCTGGTTTGTCATGCTCGTATCCTCTTTAAAGCGTCGCCGGGTCGGATGATATCGACAGCAAATTCTCTCGCAGCATTGGCGAAATCGGTAATGTTGAACGTGACGATACAGTCAGCATACCCATTGATGGCAACCTCCAGTACCATTTCATCATCTGGATCATTCAGACGCGGACGCCACAGAAAATGCGTCTCTATCGGTTCGATCAATGCGGCCAGACCATCCAGATACTGTGTTACTTGCTGGCGGGTATACCCGGCCTCCTGCTGGTGTTGTGGCCGTGTGCAAACCGCTTCGTATTCGATCATCAGCGCTGTACTTACCATTATTTGCAAATAACCCAGTGCAGCAAGGCGTAGCAACTCCGCAGAGGCTCCCGCCGGACTACGCAGGGCCGCAACGATGACATCGGTATCCAGGACAACACGCAACATAATATCTTACAAGATGTTATCACGAGAGAATCAAGCTATTTTTAGGGTTTGAGTTGCAGTGGAACAATAAAGTGTACATAAGCAGTGCATAAGCAGTGAAAATCAGTCGGTGCGACCACCGCTGATATGTTCAAGCATCCACAAACACGCCAGTTTCATCGCGCCGAGCTTACGTATACCGCTGAATGTTGCCACCGATTCCGGAATGGAAGCTGCCACCGATCGGAGCGACGCGAGGTAGGCCATTGTTATTCGGAAGGGGTGGTGGTTGTCAATTTGGCATGACGTTTTCGCAGGGAGCACGAGTGGGCCGGAGCCCTCAGTCACGCATAGCACACCTCCGCATTCTTCTGGAGATTACAGGTTAACCTTTATACGTCTTATCCGGTCGGCGATGCCGGTCCCTACACGACGTCAATGTAAGGCGATTGGTTTTCTTCAATGCCGCTGATAGAGACGTTCCTCCACCGAAAGGCAATAAAAACCCCGCCGGAGCGGGGTCTTTGAGAAAGTGCAGCAACCTTACTCGCTGGAGCAGGACCCTTCGTAGTGAATCTCAACGCGCGCCCGGTCAGCCTCGCAAGCGTTGTTGTAGGTCATGCCATCGGCACCGCAGACCGGCTCGAAGATCGTCGGGCAGAACTCCGGAGCAGGTTCGTATTCGCGATAGTGCAGCACGATGTCTTTGAGGTAGAAGTTATCCAGGTTACCCCAGGTCTCGCCGTGCTCGTTACGGGCGCAGACCAGCAAATAATTGTTGCCCGGTTTCAGGTAGTTCCCCTCGACCACCTGGTGATGCACCGCCCAGCGTTCGTGCTCGACATAGGGTAGTGAGCCGATATAGGAACTCTCGTTCCGATCCTGATAGATGGAATCACAGCCTTCGAATTCGCCCGGGACAAATTCGGGATTCAGATATAGGGCGTTGTAGCTGGATTTGTTGGTGCTGTTCACTTTCATCTGCAGTACGGCCTTGTAACTGGGATCATAATCCTTGGGCAGATAGAAGCGGATTAAGTAGCCTGGTTGATGCTCTTCCCACTCACCGACCTTGATCGGTTGCTCGCGGATGATTTTGTAATCCGATCCGGCAGTGGCCAGATCAGCGCCGCTCAGCAGGGAAGCAGCTCCACAGACAAGTCCGATGAGGCCTTTGGTGGTTTGGTTCATGGTCATGGGTGTTCTCCTAGCTCTAGTCGCGATATTGGGTTGAATTCTTTGGTTCGTGACTAGCCCATAACACCATCCGTGCCAATCCACTAAAAACTATAAATATCAGAAAGATAGTAGGTTTATGAAATGATTAGCTCAAAGTCAAACGGTTCACTCACCACCCGCTGTTGACTGATCTGACCGGGTCAATCTGACTAGCTCGAACCGGTAGAGCCGGATGTGCCTACTTTTTGGTACCCTTGTCTCTAAGTTTTGGAGCGGAGTGAACCATGCTTACTGTTTTCCCAGTGAAATATTACAAGGATGAAGGCTTTGTCGAATACAAGGTTGAGATTGATGACGATGATCTGCGTGAAATCATCGATGACTACCTGATGAGCCATGCTGATTTCGATTACGATGAAATCGAAATCGTGAACAACCGGCCCATGAACATCTGGCTCCATGCCAAGTGCCGGAAGTATATTGACCCTGACCAACCGGAGGACGAAAAGACCGAAGGTGCTGAAGTGCTGGTATCTGGTGAATATGACGGGAACCCGACTGCTGGCTTTTGACCTTTTTACCGGCGCATTCTGAGCAACACGGAGATTTCCTTAGGAAATCAACGCACGGCTAAAAGTGCGTTTCTGTCCTTATCTGGTTGACCTTGGTTCCCCGGATAGCCATTCATGCGCGTAGTGGCCTGAGCGCGGTTAGCTTGATCTTAATGTCAACACGGCCCGGCCCCAGGAAGCCCAAACAGGCACGGATAGAACCCCCGCGGCGCAGGAATGGCGCTGCGGAGCTGATAGCCGCTTTGGGTGACCTGATAAGCTCAACCCGGTAACTATTCTTCTAATAGGCACCAGCTTTCAGGCACGACCGCGACTGCAACCACGCTCCAGCGCTCCGGCAATCAGATGGGCGACCCGCACGGGTTCGGGGATATTACCTTGTAAACGATGGCGTTTGATTGTGGCTTGGGCCTGTGCTTTGGTCAATCCAACCCGCTGCACGTACACCCCGGCAAGCGCCTCCATCGGCCCCAATCGATCCAGCAAAGTCCACTTACGGCTGCTGCCCGGCACCTGTGATAACAGCACCTCGCGAATACGGTCCAGATCCGGTAACCGGCGTCCACAATCAATACAGGCCGATCAAGTTGCTCGGCCAAGCGGAACGCATCGACCACATAAAAACCGGCCAGCCTAGCTCCCTGTAGCATGATAAGCCGTATATGCTGATTAAAGGGTGATTCCTTTATTAACCGGATAAGCCGCTCGGTCGCAATGACAACGTCACGGCGTACTCGGCCACACATTACCCCGCCCAACCGACTACCGGCGAATACCGCCCCGACGATCCAGACATCACCGCGCCAGTTACGCGAGAAAGGTGCATCGTCGATCCCGATGACGTTGGCGTAACCCCGGCTCATTGTAAGCGCATGAGCTCCAAGGTCGAATCTAAGGGTAGTTTCGACAATTTACCACCATGTGCCGATGTAAACATAGTTTATCGGTGCATGAATGTTTTTACGAAAAGGCTATCCGGTCTGTGTTACGTGACACGACCTGACTACAACATAATTACTCAAACAAATAACGTACATAACCAGTCATACAAGCCTTTAATCTCCTTCGCTGCCTTTCCGTTGGGCTCATACTCAAGGACGCCCAGCCCCAAGGTTGCAGCATGTTGGAATGCCGCTCTATGACCCAAAGAAATGGGCACTATGTCTGCCCCGTAGTCCGCGATCACCTCTTTCGCTTCTTGTGCATCCTGACCACGGTGGGGTATGGCATTGAGCACCACGTTGGCAGTTTTCTTTCCCATTTGAACTAATTCTAGGGTTGCCGCAAGCGTATCAAGATCAAAGATAGCCGCTCGACTGGGGATCAAAATAGCATCAGCAACCTTAACCGCGGCGAGAGTAGTGTTGCTTATGGCCGGAGGGGTGTCGACAAATGCCCACTCCGTTCTTCCGTCCATTCGCTTAATGATTTGGTTAAGGCGTGCAGCCTGGGCAGATACAATTTCAGGAGATGCGTGTTCGCGCCGATCGCCCCAATTAGATGCAGTCGCCTGTGGATCGAGATCAACGACGGTCACCTTGCCACCGCCCGACGAAGCAGCAACGGCTAAATTGATCGCCATAGTCGTCTTACCCGCTCCGCCTTTTTGCGAAACAATGCTGACAATTCGCATGCGTAATCTATTGGCTCTTTGATGGTTTATAGGGAGAGTTTACACGTGTAAACTGAACACCAACCTTTGGTTTGCCAGTCTGCTTAAGCAACCAATTGCTATAGTGTAGCTATGAGATCAGTTTACACGTGTAAACTCAACCAAGAAGCAGTATACCATGTCAAAACGCGTATCTTTGTCAGCTGCAGCCAAGACTAGGGCGTCCCAGCAAAACTTCTCGATACCCACCGTAGAAGATCTAGATTCCGCCGGTGAGCTCCATATTCTGTCCGTCACAGTGATTGATCCAAGTCCTTATCAACCGCGTGAATCGTACAATGAGGAACAACTTGAAGCGCTTGCAGCGAGCATTGATGACTTGGGAATTGTACAGCCAATAGTTGTTCGGCCAAAAACTGCGGATCGTTACGAACTGATGGCAGGTCACCGTCGATGGCTAGCGGCGCAACGTGCCGGAAAAGAAACCATACCAGCAGTCATTCGTGCTCTCGATGATCACAGTGCTGCCGCATTATCTCTTATAGAGAATCTTCAAAGGGAAGACTTAAATCCTATGGATGCAGCGCAAGGTATTCAAAGAATGTTGACAGATTTCCAGATGGCGCAAACAAGTCTGGCCAAATTGCTGGGCAAATCGAAATCAGATATTACGCTGACATTAGGATTGTTAAAGTTGATTCCGGAAGTTCAAGCGTTTATCCGAGAGGGCAAACTCGCTGCGGGACACGGAAGGCTACTTTATCGATTGCCTGATACGCAACAGCGTGGCCTTGCGAAACAAGCCGTTCAAAAGGGATGGACGGTACGCCATCTCGAAAGCGCTATCGCCGATCGAAAGCCAAAAATTGCGGGTAGCGTCGCCAAGGACCCCAATGTTCAGCGCCTGGAAACCGTGCTTATGGATCATATTGGGTTGCCCGTAAACATCCGATCCAAGAAAAGTGGCGTAGGATCTGTCACAATCCGCTTCCACTCTTTTGAGGAATGTGACGCGCTATTGGAGAAATTCGGCTTAGACCCCGAACTCTATCAGTAACAGCACTTTCTACAGGAACCTGTCCAAACTTAGGAAATCCTAATCAATTGGGCAAGCTGATCGTGCGGACTTAATGCTGCTGGCCACTTAAAAAATAAACCCATTTTTTGGATTAGCTATCTCATTTAAAGCTTCCAAAAAACCATGAAAACCGCCTCATTCTTCACCTATCAAGGACCCGGCCGAATTAGTATTGCCCGCTGGGCTCCAAAAGGCATACAGTCCGGCTTTGCGGTTTACCGCCCACTCAATCCCCCCGCATCCATGCTGAAGCTGCCTCGCCAGCAATATGAACCGCTATACCAAGATATTCTGTCCCGCTTGAATCCCCATCAGGTCGTGGACGACCTGCAGCAGTTGGCTGAAGGCTATGAACCCGTATTGTT
>JAZBPA010000286.1:0-12056 GCA_036351435.1 Candidatus Competibacteraceae bacterium | reverse complement strand
GTCTAAGTTGCGCTGGGGACTGTCTGGATTACTTTTGTTCTTCTCGCCTTCAAAGCCATCTGTTACTACATAGACTGACTTAAAGCCCAACCCTTGTAAGGCTTTCGCGGATGGCGCACCGCGTGTACCGCCCGAACGACACATCAATATAATGGGTGCGCTTTTATCCAGTCCTTTTTTTGCTAAAGCGCGTTCAATACCAGCAGCGAAGTCGGGGTTTCTCTCCATCAGCAATACTGGCTTTTTGGGATGCCATTTTGCCGGGTTGACCAATAAGAATGGCACATTGATATCAACCAGTTCGGTGAAACCGGTAAACATGATTTCAACGGGTTCACGCACATCAACGAACAAGACTTGATCGCCTTTAGTTGACACCATTTCTGCTGCCTCAACTGAGGTCAAATATAAATCCCAAGGGGTTTGCTTGTTGGGATCATCCGGTTTCGGTGCTGCTTGCGCTGTACCCATGGCCAATAGGCAAATGAACAAAATGATTATCAAAAGCTTTGCTTGCATTATCGCTACCTAGCCGTTAGAACGAGATGATCCGAGTATTATCCGCCAATAGTGACGCAGCCATTTCTGGTGGTTTGGCAGGGCTGATGCCGTCAATCAAGGCATCACCGGCAAGCGCTTTATTCGGCAGATAAATCGCGCAGACTTCGACCTTGCCGCCTTTTTTCATAATTTGCTGCATCAATCCTTGTGGACTCATGCCCTTGGGTTTCTGCGGCGCTGTTGCAGAGTCTGGAGCGTCTCTTAGTGCCAAATCACCTGCCGGTCCACAGAGCATGATTTTCACGCTGGCTCCCTGACTGAGAGACTGCATCGATAACACCATTGCCATTAACTGGGTTTGTGGTTCTGGTGCGGTCAAAATAGTGACTAAGTTGGGTTTATGGTTATCTGCTGCCGCTGGATTCAGGGCTGCGGCACTAAGAGCAAGAATGCTAAGTAAATTGCGCATGAACATGGGTTCTCCTATTTACAACGATTGATTGGGGGCAAAACTGGTATTGGGTGATTTGCCGAAGTGTTTTGCATTCAATATCAGTACTAGCCCAATCGTGGCAGCCTGAAGAAGCAATGCAAACGCGGTTAAAACCCAATAAACCATCCCGAATTTTTCAACCAGATTGACCGCGACAAAACCTTTGTTGATAAGAAACTGTGTCATTACTACCAGCGCAACACCGGGGCAGACCAGTGTAAAAGAACCCGCAGAGTGTTCAGGACCACTGACAAATCGACTGAAATAGCGGAATCTATGCAGCACCATCCAGCCAAATAGGGCAAAGGCCACCTGCATTACAAAAAAACGGGTCAGCATGGTAAATGTGTCAACAGCCAACGCGTGGCCTTCGAAATGCACATGAATACCATGTTCTTGTCGGATCAACGTGATGCTGGTTACTGTCAGGATGGGGATAACAATCCACAGGCTAGGGGCGCTTTCCTCGCTGGCACCATTCTCCATCATGGCGCGCAGACCAATAATCAGCTTAATCACGGTCAGTAATAACGCGCTTACGATGAAAAAACTGGATACAACATACGACACACCCGCTACCCAGGTGGTATGGCTCATTGCTGCGGGTGCGGCAAGCCCGACACCGACCATCGATAACGCAAAGGCTGGCAGTAATTGAGAGAAACTGTTGTTGCTGGAACAATCAAACCCACCCTGTATCAGTATGCGGCCCCAGAAATCTCCCATTAGACGCAATGCCCAAAAACCGGTGGCAAGAAACCCGATTAGCGCGAGTGGAAACAGATATTCGATGATTGACCACAGTTTGGGAATAAAAACCAGGCCGATAATGAATCCCACATTGAGTGCCATAGCAACGGTGAGCGGCACAGCAAGTAACTGTGTTTCATTATTGCTGTTTTTCAGCAACTGATAGGCTGACGTTTGTTTCCACTGATCTAGTGACCTGAAATTCCAGAACAACAGACGCGTCATGAGAAAGGCAAAAAAAGCAATGCCGGTCATGGCGACGATGACTGACAGGCTGAGCAGCGGAGTGTTTGCTACAAAAACGGTAATCAAATCTTCAAATACAGGTACTGGACGGCCAGGATGTGGCACCCAGAACATTAACCACATAAAAAAACTCACCGTTAAGCCACCCGCGCCCAGAGCTGCCAGAAAATAAAGCGGTGAATAGCGTTGATGCTGCTGATCGGAATGTACTGAAAACAAGGTTGAACTCCAGTTTCAGGGTCAGACAGGACATAGCTGTATGTCGAGGTGTCCTGATGAAACAATGCGTTAACGGTCGGATTCATAATGGTCGCTTTAGGCGCTTAAATCGGAACGGCTGTTAAATTTGATCAACGAATAAGCCGGGCACCAACCCATCATTGCCGTGGCCAATGGAATGATTCCGAGCCAACCCCAAGGCGTTTGGGGTCCAAACAAGGCCAGTCCAATCAAAATCAGACCGACTACGATTCGAATGACACGATCAATACTGCCTATATTTTTCATTTGGCGTACCTTCTAATCAGGTGTTGGATGAGCAGTTTATGCAGCGCTGGCGACCCCTACTCTGCCTCCGCTATTGAATGAGCGCTTGGTTTCCAGAAGACGAAACCGCCTGTCATTCGATTATTAGCAATATGCGCGCCATATAGAAAAAGGCAATAAAAACAGATACAAAGAAAACGTTTTCATTTTCGCAAGAAGCTAATCTGTCGAAAATGACAGATATTGGAATAGACATATGTCATAATCGGCAGATGTCTACGAAATTACCTAATCTCTCTCAATGGCTTAACAGCTATGATGATCCCACCATCTTGTTGGGTACTGATTACCGGATTGTTGCGGCCAATGAGCAGTACAGAGCAACTTATGGCGATGGCCGTGCCTTAGAAGGCCGTACTTGTTATGAAATCAGTCATCGCGCCAACGTACCTTGCGACTTGGCGGGTGAAATCTGTCCGCTCAAGAAATCCCGCGAAATAGGCCAGCCTAGCAAGGCGCTACATATCCATCACTCGCCGCAGGGTCGTGAATATATCAATGTAGAGATCCGACCGATCAAAAATAGCGATGGGGAAATCACCCACTATATTGAGGTATTGCGGACGTCAGGCATTGCGAATACCGAACCCCATACCCAGGGCTTGATTGGCAAATCCAGAGCTTTCCAGAACATGCTGTCGCATGTTGACCGTGTTGCATCAACAAAGACGACGGTATTGCTGCTCGGTGAAACTGGGACCGGCAAAGAAGTCGTGGCACAGACCATTCATGACCGCAGTCAACAACAAGCCCATTCATTCGTTCCGGTCGAATGTGCGGGATTGGTCGAGACTTTGTTTGAAAGTGAATTATTTGGTCATGCTAAAGGGGCGTTTACTGGTGCGACTTCGGAAAAAATGGGGCTAGTGGAAGCAGCGGAAGGCGGCACCTTGTTTTTGGACGAAATAGGCGAGATTTCGTTAAGTGAACAGGTTAAATTGCTTCGCCTGTTGGAAACCGGTGAGTATCGCCGTGTCGGTAGTACCACCGCCAGAAAGGCCAATTTCAGACTGGTGTGTGCCACTAACAAAAACCTCGAAGCGATGGTAGCCGAAGGTATATTCAGAGAAGACCTATACTATCGAATTAACGTGTTTGAAATACATTTGCCGCCTTTGCGGGACCGCCTGGAAGATTTGCCGATACTGATTGACAGCATGATACAGCGCGCCGCTTTGGATAAACCCATCACTTTTGCGCCTCAGACCCTGCTATGCCTTTCTGGTTATGAGTTCCCAGGCAATATTCGGGAGCTAAAAAACATTGTGGAGCGCGCCGCGCTGATGTGTGATGGTCAAGCAGTTTTGCCGCAGCACTTGCCGGCGAAATTTTGCAGCAAAATGGGTGCTGAAATAGACTCAGCTAAGATGCTGACCCTAAAAGAAATGGAAGAGCAATACCTGATTCAGGTACTTGCCAGCTTCCAAGGTAACCGTAAGTCGCTCGCCAAACAATTGGGTATCAGTGAACGGGTGTTATACAGAAAGCTGGCCAGCTTGACTATATGACCACCTTGGCGCATTAGGACGTTGGATCGCTTTAATACAGTGGCGGCAATTTTTTGATGATCCGACCGGCAGCATGCGATTGCCGCCCTAATCGAAATACTTATCCAGGCCCATGCGATAATGCTGCTCCACGAAGGCGCGTTTACCCATTTTCGGTAGCAAGCTCAGGTAGGAAAATCCCTCGTAGGGCAGGCTGTAGCGTTCCAGGCCGGGTTCCGTACAGCTTCGGCATTCGGGATAACGACCGATTTGTTTGCGCACCTGGGAAGCGGCTTGAGAATGGAACAGTACCTCAGCGGGCTGCTCCTGGATGTTGCCTACTCGGCTGTTCAGCAGCGGGCATAGAAACAGGTCTCCGTTACTGCGCACAAAGCAATAGTTGAAGCCGCAAGAGCAAGGCTTGTGGGTCTCTCCCGTCTTGCAGTACTGGAGCAACTGCTGATCGTGGTAATCCCAACCCGACGTCGAACGCTCGAAGAACGCCTGCATCTCACCCAACGCTTGAGGACTGAACACCAGATCATCGGCACGATCGGGATTCAGATAGCGGCCCTCAGTGATAATGCACGGTGAGAGGATGGTGAACAGTCCATTGTCCGTCGCGTAATCCACGATGCGTTCTAATTCCTGGACATTCATCGGTAACACGGTGGTTTTCAAGCCAATGATCAAGGCAGGGAAGCGTTCGCGTAACCGCTTCAGGGATTGAATGGTCGCGTTGACGCGAGACCAGGCGTTTTTGACATGGCGGATTTCATCGTGCGACGGTCCTATCGCATCCATGGCGCAAACCATGACCAACTGTATCCCCGCATCCTGCAGCTGAGTGAGCATGCGTTCGGTTTGCTCGACAACGCGCCGGGTCATTAAGCCATTGGTAGTGACGGCGATGGAGTCGAGATGCTTGAGTTTATCGGCCTTCAACTGACAGATGCGGGCGATGAGTTCGCCAAGATCCTTGCGCAAAAACGGCTCACCCCCGGTAATATCCAATTCTTTGAGTTCCGAAAACAAATTGGAAGACAGGAAAGTGACCCAGTCCTCCAACGACAGGCTGGGCACGTCACGGGGAATCTTCCAGATATTGCACATCAGACATTGCGCAATACACTCATGCGTCACTTCCAGGCTGACCGCCGCCGGTTTGCCCGGCTTGCCGGTACCCCGCAGATAGTGATAGCGGATACCGTTTTTGATGAGCGAAGCGGTTAGTTTCACGAGTGACTTGTCCATCATTGACCTCTCCCCAAGTTTCGCGCAGTGGGTTTGACTAATATAGTCGCTTTACACTTCCAACACATCGCCATTGCCGAGAAATAGCTCGGTTTTCGAGCCATGGCGGGCCGATCCGCGCACGACTGGCATTCCCAATTCGGTCATGCGCTGCACCGCTTTAACACCGGTGCAGTGGTTACAACCCAGCTGGGCGATGTGATATTCACTCAACTTATCGATCACCTGTTCATGTTCTGCATCCCATTCCTCGAAGGGTGAGATGTGCAACCCACCGTACAAGGCATGGATCGGCTCAGCGAAGGTCTCGCGAGCATAATCCAGCAGATTAAGTACGCCCCCGTGTCCGCAGCCAGTCACCATGGTCAGCCCCTTGTCAGCGATATTGAAATACAGGACGTTCTCACCCTGGACCTGCAATAAGGTGTTCATGCGGAAATGCGTCAGCGCAAAGCCGGGGAACAGCACCAGCGGCTGATCGGGATGGACAGTGGTGAGCGGACCGGTGTGTCCGGCCTGTTTGATCAATGCCAACCCTTCTTCGTGGAATCCTTCGGGAATGAATATCGGCAAGTCGGGACAGTGTTTGAGGGTCGAGCTGATTCCCCAGAAATGATCGAAGTGTTCGTGGCTGATGATCAGCGCTTCGATTTCGCCCTGCTGTAGCCGTTTATCAATGCCTTCCTCGGCGAAGCGGCGGTCCATCCAGGCCGGATTCCAGCCCGTGTCGAACAGCAGCTGATGGATAGTGCCATCCAGGGCTTCGGCTTCGATCAGCGCCGAGGAACCGGCCGCATTGTCTGGGTGCAGATCTCCTAGCGGCGGCCAAGTCAAGTTGTATTGGCTAACACCCATACCACCTGCGGATTTGACGTCGCCAAACAGGGTGGCATTGTCGAACCAGCCCGTTTCCGAGATGCAGAGGATTTTAAGCCGTTTCAGGGTGCCGATTTCAAGCGTGGGATGATTTGTGGACATGATTCTGTCCTCCGTCGGTTGTGCATGTTAGTAATAGCCCCCACCGTCGCGGTGGTAAAGGGGATGCCTATTTTCATGTCACTTCCTCAGCAAGTTGGGGCACTTCGATTACAGTGCGCGATAGACCGTCAGCAGGCGCCGGTTCATCGCTCACGCCGAGCGCCTGGTTGTTCAACAGCGCCTGGATCACTTTGTGCCGCCCCGTTTCTAACAGCCGTTGTATGGTGCCGCGGCTGATGTGCATACGTTCCCCGGCTTCGATCTGAGACAACCCTTCCCCGTCGCATAGCCGCATGGCTTCAAACTCGTCCGGCGCAAGCCAGTGCAGAACGGCCTCGGTCAAGGGAATGCCGCGCGGTTTGAGCAAACGCTCGTTTCCTAATGGGCGGCAACGACGGTGTTTGCGATTGCGGGGCATGGCGGTTGATGACCTGATCAAAATTGCGTTATATTGTGCATATGCACATTATAGTTGCAGGTTACGGCTTGTCAATTCACCCTTCATCACCGGGAGCGATGGCGTTATCCTTCGTGAGACGATCAATAATGAACGGCGGTTGAGCGCAATGATGGCGAACGCGCTACCGTTCGTCTCTATCAGAATAAAGATGCCATTGCAGGGGCTTCAGGAAATCCGCAGCGCTTACCATTGATCACGTATTGGAGGCATGGACATGACTATATTGACGGATGCAGAGATCCGGGCGCTGCATGAGGCGCTCAATGATGAATACCGGGCCTGGACAACCTATGACCATATGACCAGGTTTTAGCGGACTTCGGCGAGGTGCGGCCTTTCAGTAACATCCGCGACGCCGAGGGGCGGCATATCGATGCGCTACGCGGGCTGTTCTCGCGCTATGGCTTGGCCGTACCTGAGAATCCCTGGCCCGGAAAAGTGACCCACTACCCGAGCATCCAAGCCGCCTGCGAGGCTGGCGTAGAGGCGGAGATCGCCAATGGCGCGATGTACGAGCGGCTGATCATGGCAACCCAACGCGCCGACATCCTGACCGTACTACGCAATCTGCAGGCCGCGTCACAGCAGCGTCATCTGCCCGCCTTTGAGCGGTGTGCGCGGAGGGTTCCCGAAGGCCGCTGCGGAGGTGGCCCACGCCGCCACCGTGGTAGCAGGGGGTGGGCATGAGTGCTGTTGCGATGAACGGCATTAGTGCGCTTCATGACATCTCGCGGTTGGCGTGGCTACAAGCGATAGCGCATCGCAACCCGTTAGCCCATGTGGTCCATAAAACGTAGTTTGAAACGCCACGAAATATCCGGCCGACAGCACCGATCGCCGGTTTTAAGAAAGGTTAGTCGGCGTGGAAAATACCTTCTGGACAGCGTTAGGTACCAGCCTGGTGGCGGCCCTGGTGACGTCGCTCGGCATCTACACGATCAGACGATTTACCGACTGGGGGCAACGCAACACGGCTTACTTCATGTGCTTCGCCGCAGGGGTGCTGATTGCGGCGTCCTTCCTGCACATGATTCCCAAGTCCTTCGCGATGAGTGCGCAAAGCCCGCTCTGGCTGCTCGTTGGATTCATGGGATTGCATCTGTTCAACCGTTTCCTGACCGCCTTTGTTTGCGAGAAAGATCCAGACAAGCAGGACTACGTCATCGGCATCGTGCCCATGCTGGGCATCGGTTTTCATTCCTTTATCGACAGCTTCATATACTCCATCGCCTTCACAGTCAGCATCCTCACCGGATATTTGGCGACCCTAGGTATGATGCTGCACGAGTTTCCGGAAGGCATCATCACTTACCTGTTGCTGATACGTGGCGGATTTACTGTAAGCTTACGGTGTATGCGTTACTCACCCTGATCACGGGTTGAGGGTCATCCACGCGGGGAACTTACGATGCCTTTTCGATAAATTGATAATACCAGCACCACAGTCATAGACCATGAGTATCAGAAACCTCGAGGCGCTGTTTCGGCCAAAATCCGTTGCGGTAATCGGAGCCAGCGAGCAACCGGGCTCGATCGGCCGGATCCTAACTGAGAATTTGCTCAAAGGAGGATTCGACGGTCCGATCTTCCCCGTCAATCCGAAATATAAAGAACTGTTGGGGACGCCAGTGTACCGGAAGGTCTCGCAACTGCCGACAGCGCCGGATTTGGCGGTGATCGCGACGCCGCCGGTGACAGTGGCCGAACTGATCACCGACCTCGGCCGCCTGGGCACACGCGGTGTCTGCGTGATTTCAGCTGGGTTCTCCGAGATTGGTGACGACGATGCCCGGTCTCGGCAGCAAGCGGTGCTCGACGCCGCGAAGCCCTACACGCTTCGAGTCATCGGCCCGAATTGCCTCGGGTTACTGGTTCCGGGCATTGGTCTCAATGCGAGTTTCGCCCACCTATCGCCCAGCAAAGGGCATATAGCGTTCATTGCGCAGTCGGGTGCGGTGATTACATCCGTCCTTGATTGGGCCGAACCGCGCGGGATCGGGTTTTCGCATCTCATCTCCCTGGGAAACATGGCGGATGTGGATTTCGGCGACATTCTGGATTACCTGGCCAACGATACCAAGACGCGCTCAATCCTTCTGTACATTGAGGCCATCAAGCACGCACGCAAATTCGTCTCCGCTGCGAGAGCTGCTGCTCGCTCCAAGCCTGTCGTCGTAGTGAAGGCTGGCCGCCACACCGAAAGTGCCCGTGCCGCGTCGTCTCACACCGGGGCGCTTGCGGGCAGCGATGCGGTATACGACGCTGTAATTCGCCGTGCCGGCATGTTGCGTGTGTTCACTTTGGAAGCCTTATTCGATGCAGTCGAAACGCTGGCGCTAGCCCGGCCGCCGACAGGAAATCGACTGGCAATACTGAGCAACGGCGGTGGTACCGGCGTCATGGCGACAGATGCGCTGATCGATGCAGGCGGCGAGCTTGCAGTGCTGAGTGATGAGACCGTCTCGCGGCTCAATGCAGTACTGCCTGCAACTTGGTCGCGTGCGAATCCCATCGACATCATCGGCGACGCGACGGGCGATCGCTATGCCGCCGCTCTCCAAATTCTACTCGACGAGCGTAGCGCAGACGGCATTCTCATTCTCAATTGTCCCACGGCTATCGCTTCAAGCGATGAGGCGGCACAGGCCGTTGTCGACACGTTACCAGAGCGCCCAGCCAAGACAGTGTTGTCCAGTTGGGTTGGCGAGAAGGCGGCGAGCGGACCGAGGAATCGACTTCAAAAGCATGGCATTCCTACCTACCCGACACCGGAAGATGCCGTTCAAGCATTTATGCAAATGGTGAACTACCGGAAGAATCAGACCATGCTGATGGAGACACCGCCTTCTTTGCCGGAACTGTTTCAGCCCAATGTCGAGGCGGCACGGGCAGCGATTGCAGGTGCCCTCAAGGACAACCGTACCTGGCTATCGCAAACAGAGGCGAGGAGCGTGATTGACGCTTATGGCATTTCTACCGTTACCACCTATCTCGTGCCGACCACGGAGGAGGTGGCAGAAAAGGCCCAGGCCATTGGTAATCCCGTCGCGATAAAAATCAGCTCGCCCGATATTACGCACAAGTCTGACGTTGGGGGAGTTGTCTTGAATATCGAACCAGCCAATGCGCAGGCCGCAGCGACCGAGATGTTAATCCGCGTGTCAACGACACAACCCGATGCCCGACTGGATGGCTTTACCGTCCAGCCGATGATTCGACGAGGCAACACCTGGGAACTCATTGTCGGCGTCTTCAATGATCGGCTGTTCGGACCTGTCATTCTTTTCGGTCATGGCGGCACGGCTGTGGAAGTGTTGGACGACAAAGCATTGGGTCTCCCACCGATCAACCTCAAACTTGCGCATGAGATTATCGGACGCACACGAATCTGCAGGCAATTGCAAGGATACCGTGACGTCCCTGCCGCCGATCTCGATGAGGTTGCAATGGTACTGGTTCGATTATCGCAGCTCGTCGTCGACTTACCCGAGATTGAGGAACTGGACATCAATCCCTTGCTGACGAGCACAGATGGTGCGATCGCGCTCGACGCACGTATCAGAGTTGCACCGGCGACGCTCAGTGGCCCTGAGCGGCTGGCGATTCGCCCTTACCCGAATGAACTCGAACAGGACGTGCCACTGGGTGACGGCCGGACTCTACTACTTCGACCGATTGTGCCGGAGGACGAACCCACGCTGCAGGCAGGTTTCGCTAGACTGACACCAGAGGAGGTTCGATTTCGCTTCTTCATTCCCCTCAAAGTGTTCGATCACGTGACGGCCGCGCGCTTCTCTCAAATCGACTATGATCGACAAATGGCTCTAGTCTTGACCGAGCACGGCATCTCCGGTCAAGTGAGGATCTATGGTGTCGTGCGGCTGATAGAGGACCCCAACCGCGAACGTGCGGAGTTTGCCATCGTCATCGAACGAGAGATGACTGGCCTCGGTCTCGGCGTATACATGATGCGCCGCATTATTGACTACGCACGGCAGCGTGGCGTAGGAGAAATCTACGGCGACGTTTTGTGGGACAACACAGGAATGCTTGAGCTATGTCGTGCACTGGGATTCGCGATGTCGCGTAACAATCACGAACCCGGCGTTGTGCGCGTAACGATGCCGTTGAGATAGGCGTGGCAACTGAGAGCACCAACAACCTGGTGGATCAATGGCACTAACTCGGCGGATTGGTTGGTTCATGGCGCAACTTCTACCACTATCCACCGGATTTTTGATGCTCTCATTCTGGTCTGCGCCGGGTCCGCGGCATCATATTTCTGCCTCAACTGAATCCAGGGCTCGCAACCGGTCATGGAGTTGATCAATGCGCTCCAGCAACTCCAGCGCGAGGGCAGCGCCAGCCAGGTTGACGTCCAGGTCGCGTTGCAATCGCAGTACGATGCGTATCCGTTTGATGCAGGTGGCGGAGAAGCACCAGTGATGACCCCGTTTTCCTGTGGGTTCCAAGATGCCCTGTTCCACCATGGCCTCAATGGTCTCTGCTTGTACCGAGAAGGTGCGGCAGAGCTGAACGAGTGTGATCTCGGTTCCCTCGTCAAGGAGCTCACCGGATAGAATGTCTAGGTTGGTCTTGGCCATTGGATCAGGACACTCCCAAGTTAGCCCGTGGGTTGAAAGCGAGTTGATCCGCCATCTGTTGATAAAGACCCTTGGCTGCGTCGTTATCGGCGGGCGGCAGGCTTACCTGCAGGACCACATACAGGTTACCAGGCTCCTTACCGGGGAGCCCTCTGCCCTTGAGACGCAGCTTGCGGCCTTGATTTGAGTTGGCCGGAATCTTGAGATCGACAACTCCTGACGGTGTCGGCACCTTGACGACTGCCCCTAGCGCCGCCTCCCAAGGAGCGACAGGCAGGTCAAGATAAACGTCCGCGCCATCTACCCGATAGAAGGGGTGGTCTCTAAACTTGACCTCCAAGTAGAGATCCCCGGGCTTTGCACCGCCTAGCCCGGGGGCGCCCTGCTCGGTCAAGCGGATCTGCTGGCCGGGCTTAATTCCCCTGGGAATACGTAGGTTGATAGTGCGTTCACGCAGGGTCACATGACCATCGTCGGTCAGCTCCGGCACCCGCAAGGTGATGGTTCTGGCCGCCCCGGCGTAGCTGTCTTCCAGGTCGATCACTACCTTGGCATGGTGGTCCTCGCCGCGCATGCGGAAGGTGTGCCGCGGACCGGTGCCGGGCGCAGCGTAGCCATGCCCAAACAGATCTTCGAAGAAGGCGCTGTGGTCCTCCGCTCCCGGGTGTGTATAGCCACCGCCGCGAAATTCGAAACCAGCGTCCCAATCCGGTGGTGGGTGAAAGTCTTGGCCTGCT
>JAZBPA010000285.1:0-16281 GCA_036351435.1 Candidatus Competibacteraceae bacterium | reverse complement strand
TTTATTTGCCGGCCGCTGGGTCGGACATTGCTCCCTTCGATCTAGTTATCTATGCCATGATGACTGATGAGCCGATTTCACCGACGGAGGAACAACAGTTACTTCGGGAAGGATGGAAGGTCGACTCGATTCCGGATGCCTAGAAGCTTTGAAGTAAGGCATTAGGCCGGGCCACGAGAGGGTTGGAGATAATATTTTAGGAGCCAAACGTCATAATATGCTTACCCGCCACAATTAGTGGGGTATTAAGCAAGGGGAATGGTCTGAAAATCAAAGATTTTCAGACCATTAATCTTCTTACCTCGTAGCAAGCTACCGAGAATTAGATCCGTAGATATTTAGGGCACCGGAGATCGGAGCTGTAATAATTGCTTACTCCTCTAGCTCGATTTTCAATCCCGCCGGTGCCAACGTCAACTGGACACCCTTTTGGGTAGATAGAAGTTGCATGACGACGCCGTTGCCGTTTTTCATAGCTGTAGCGGACCCACCTCTAACCACCGTAATCCCTGCTATGCCAGCGAGGAAATTACCGTTAAGGTCTTTCGCCTCGACTAGGTTGAATACTTCACCCCTTGCTTGAATTTTGGAAACACCCAAATCCACCACTGACAGACCTTTGATTTTGAATTTGTGGGTAGTGCCATCGTACATAGTCAGCATGCCGGAACCCCATTCGACGCCAATTCCAAGAGCCACCGAGGTGCTTTCCAGTTCGACGGTCCCGGATACCTTAGGCGCAGGCACGACATTAACCGCGTAGGACTCGACATAAACCGCCTCGGCTTCGTCTCCGACTTTGATCTGCGCGAGATCAACTTCCTCTGCGACTTCGAGCACTAACGTCCTCTCTACCCCGCGCAGGGTCACTGTTCGTTCGTCAATATCAATAGCCTGCACAGTACCAACCGCAGCGATGCTATTGGTGATCATCGCCGCAGGTTTTTCACCGGGTTCGGCGCGCTCGACACTGGTTCTTTCAAGCCGTTTTTTTACTCCACTTCCCTTCGGTCCTAAAGCGACTGCAAACCCCTCGTAATATGACATCAGCACTCGGTCGCCACGCTTAACTTGATCAAAGTTGCGCACTTCGGGACCGGCCGTAAACTTTACTTCGTCACCCTCAGGGCCTTTCAGGGTGATCTCTCGGGTTTCCTCATCAATAGCCACTACCGTTGCTACCGCGACAGCAGCATCTTCCACTACAGCGCCAGGCATGCTCGAGTCTTCGGCAGCAAAAACCGCCCAGGGTGAGCACAACAGCATTGTCAATAAAGTTATCAATTGCAGAGTACGTTGCATCTTGAATGTCTCCAGATTGGTAAATAACCATTGTTATTAGATCGAACATCTATATTGTCAGCTCGGACCTTTTGGAACGACCGATTACAGTCATCCGTGAAACCTCCTGAAAGTCAACGACTCGGCGTACCCGGCCCGTATCCTTCTACTAACGGTTCCGGGGGGCGACTCCGCTACCTGGCTGGAAGCCTAGCGGTGATGACTTTTTTAGAGAAATACAGCATATACTCAAATTATTGATCTGTGGCAATGAAACGTAAGGCTAATGCGCTTTGCGGGATGTCGTTAGTTATAATTTGAGCTGAAAAAGCAAAATATTCATCAAGTCATGGAGCGAAACATTAAGCGCCGGCACTGGCGTTTCATCTCATTGAACACTAGGAGACGATTGATATGGGAATGAAAAATAACTTCAAAACTGCTCTTGTTGCTGCGGTGTTTGCAGTCTCGGGAGCAGCACTAGCGGAGGTCGATGAAGTCACAGTTGATGCGGTTCGCACGCTATGGCAAAACCAGCACCAAGCGTTAGACGCCCACGATGTCGATAAGGTCATGGCTACTTTCGCCGATCGCGACGACATCATGTTGATGGGCACCGGTCCAGGTGAACATTGGGTCGGTCCAGCCGAGGTCAAGGAAGCCTACGCACAGTTTATGAAGGGCTTCGAAGCCAATACTATGGAATCAAAATGTGGTGAGGGTCATGGCGCTAAACAAGACAATGTGGTTTGGTTTACCGCCGTTTGTACTTTTACCCAACAAGCGCAGGAACAGACGCAACCACAATTCGTAGCGAATCTATCGGCTGTGGTGGTCAAACAGGACGACAGCTGGCGCTTTCACAGTATGCATTTTTCCCATCTGACCGGCAAAACGGATCAGAAACAATAGATACGGCAGATTCAACCATGAATAATGATCAAGAAAAAGAAGTTCAACAGAACGAGGCCGAGCACCCCGATCAAGAGCAGGAAGAACGTACCGTGCAAAGCCGGCGAGATTTTCTGAGCGGTTTAGGCAAATGGTCCAAAGCAGTGATTATCGGGACTGTTGTCGGTGGAGGCGTTATGCTCACAGAAAAAGATGCTCGTGCGGGGGGCTGGATAAACCGGCGCGGTGGTGGTGGTGGTTGGATTAATGGCGGTGGCGGTGGCGGTTGGATAAACCGGCGCGGCGGTTGGGGAGGCGGTAGCTGGATAAACCGCCGTTAGCATTTCCGAAAAGCATCAGCTTTTCAATAAATGGCTGAGCGGCTTGACATGGTGCGTAATAAAACCGCTATGTGGCTGTTCAGCCTACCCTTCGGGTCAGTCCTCGATTAGCGCTCTCCACATATTGTTTGCCCGCATTGCAATTCCGTGAGCACTCTCAATCTGCCAAAGAGTTGGCATTAGTTGGCTCAACTTGTTAGCTCATTGGTTATCCGTATTGGGTACTCGGTTTTTGAAGCAGTTGGGCTAAGCCTACTCAATGCCAGGAAGCTGAAAGTACCGGCCCAGGAGTAACGCACCATGAGCATTGAGATGGGTCTCATTCCGGTATAACAGCACCCCGTCCATGACAATCGGACAGGTTTTTGGGTTACACATAATGTCAGTGGAAATCGTCACTGATACTCCGTCTATCTCAGCCGCTAAGCGTTGTAACAACGTGTCGGTTGGTGCAATCTCACCCTTAGCTTTGGCAGCGCCTACGCCACAGTGGCTGGTATCAAAACCCGCACGCAGGGCCTCAAGGACACACCTTATAGGCAAGCCATTCTGATAAGGTATCTGCGAAATGAGATGCACTTGTATGGCGCGTTCGCGTAAAAACTCAATGGTCCGGCGCAGATGATATTCTAGGATTTCGATGTCGGAGTGATCTTCAGGTGTTAATTCCTTGAGGAGACCAGGAATGTCGATTCCATTACTTACAAGCTTACCCTGATAGGACAGCCATTTGGCCGAGATGAAAACAAGCTTCAGCCCAGGATTGCGTTCGACGAACTGAATAATAGAGCGTTGATACGTTAAACACTCCGCTTGCTTTGCTGGAGTATGTCGATATAAACGAATCCCTAGGACACTACCGCAGGCAGTTTGAGTAACCTGTCGACCACTAAGACCCGAACGCGAAGCGTAGTCTGCCAACAGAGGCACGAAATGATCCGCGTTTGAGTCACCGAACACCGCGATATCAAATGAGGCATCGGTTGGCTTAGGGTGGCCAAAATTGCAAAAGTCATCGTTGGAAAATATATTCTCAAGGTTGTCGCACCGCGCTTCCCACGGATTGACTGCGAGACGTTGCTCGAAGAGTTGTTGGGCCTGTGGTCCAAAACGCCAAACCCAACCCCGGTCCAATTGAATCAACCCTCCCAACGCGGCGATCAATAGCACGGCAGCAGCGCCCACCTTTAGAGTAAAGCCGTCGTTGCGACGAAACCGTCCATCTATCGCCCGAAACGGTTGCTCTATTCCATGATACGACAAGGCCGCAACCGCAAAACTCACGGTTCCCAGCAAGATAGCCTCGCTGGGTAACAAGGGCCGTTCGAGGTAGTAACGCGATAGCGCCAGAATCGGCCAGTGCCAAAGGTATAGTGAGTAAGAAATGAGACCCACATAGGTCATTATTCGGACTGACAGGATGCGAGTTGCCCAGGTACTTTGCTGAAAACCTGACGCCAGCACGGCAGCGGTACCCAAGCAGGCGGGTAGGGCAGAAAGTCCAGGAAAAGTAATTGAAGGCTCTAACCAAATGCAACTGACTAAAATGGCCCCTAGTCCAGCAATACCGAGAAATTCTGCCAACCGGCGGTGGAATTTTAGGCGGTGAATGACCAATGCCAGTAGCACGCCGGTCATCAACTCCCAAGCTCTGGCGATAAAAGAGTAGAATGCCTGATCGGCTTGCGTCCTGGCCATTGCTTCACCCATCCCTAATGAAATCAGTAGCAAGCAGAGGATTAGGGCTGTGCTCTGCCAGCGGGCAATCCTTGGCAACAAGCCAGCGGCTAACAGTGGCCAGAGCAAATAGAATTGCTCCTCAATGGACAAAGACCAGAAATGTAGCAGTGGCTTTTCATGAGCAGGCGCTGAGAAATAGCCGGTAGTGTCAGCGAAATAAACGTTGGCGTGAATGAGATCTGCAGCTACCAGACTACGCCCGAAACTATCAAATGCTTCTGGTGCCAGGAGATACACTGCGCCCAAGAAGGTTACTATGAAGACAGCAGTTGCAGCGGGTAACAGGCGTCTAACCCGCCGAGCGTAGAACGTCCGAAAAGAAAAACATCCCCTGTCTACTTCATCAACGATCAGGTAGGTGATCAAAAATCCTGAGATAACAAAAAACACGCTTACACCGATGAATCCACCGGGTAATAATTCAGGCCAGAAGTGAAAAATGACCACGGGTAAGATTGCTACGGCACGCAGTCCGCTGATGTAATTACGGTGTTTCATGAATGACTTGGGTTCGTAGCCCTTTGAGACGTAGCCGATGATGAATGGATTGCAAAATCCTTCGCGGAAAGCGCTATTCAATCAATCAACGATAGGAGACTTCATGACTGAATCACTGCATATTGTTTGTCCGCATTGTGAAGCGGTAAACCGGATTCCGCAGGAGCGGATGGACGATGGGCCAAAATGTGGGAAATGTCATCAAAAGCTGTTTAATGGTCATCCGCTCGAATTGAACGAGCAACAATTTTACCGCCATAACGAACGCAACGATATTCCGTTATTGGTAGATTTCTGGGCATCGTGGTGCGGTCCCTGCAAAATGATGGCCCCGGCTTACCAACAGGCTGCACTCCAGCTAGAACCTCGAATTCGGTTGACCAAGGTTAACACCGAACAGGAGCAGGCGATTGCGATGCAGTACCGGATTCAGAGCATTCCGACCTTGGTACTCTTGCGCAAGGGTCGCGAGGTGATCAGACAGTCCGGTGCGATGGGTGCGGCGGATATCGTGCGTTGGGCTCAAGCCGGACTCAACTGAGCGCGGAAGGCAAACAAAGTGCAGAACGAGACACCGACTAAGCTGAAAGTGGCGATTATTGGGGCGGGTATCACCGGGCTTTGCGCGGCCCGTTTGCTCCATGATCAAGGTCATACCGTTCAGGTGTTTGAGAAGGCCCGCGGTCCAGGCGGGCGTACGGCAACCCGTCGCAGCAATGACTACGCTTTCGATCACGGTGCGCAATATTTTACCGTGAAAGACCAACGTTTCAGTGCTTACGTCGCATCCTGGCTCAACGCCGGCATCGTCGGGCCCTGGCAAGGCCGCATTGCGAGCATAACCAGGGGCATAGTAACGCTTAAATCCAATGATATCGACCGTTACGTCGGTATGCCCGGGATGAGTGCTATGGCACGACATCTAGGACAAGCTGTACCGATCCATTATCAGACCCGCGTGTTGAATCTCAATCGAGTCGGTCACTGTTGGCGCTTAACAGATGATACTGGGCAAGAATTGGGCGATTTCGATGTTGTGCTGATTACAACCCCGCCGTTACAAGCGGTGCCGTTGCTAAAAATGCTACCCACCTTGGCGCAGCAAGTCGGCTTAATCAAAATGGCACCTTGCTGGGCAGTAATGGCTGTTTTCCATGCACCGCTAGCTTCTTCCTTCGACGGGGCTTTTGTCCACGATGAACCGTTGTCCTGGATTGCTCGCAATAGTAGCAAACCTGAACGACCCAGCCATGAAGCTTGGGTATTGCACAGTTGTCCGACATGGTCGGCTGCTCACCTTGATTGGGAAGCTGGCGACGTGGCTGATTTTCTGTTGGATAATTTTTTTCAAACTACCGGCCTTGCACCGTCCCAACCGCTATTTCTCCAAGCACACCGCTGGCTTTATTCGTTAGCAGAAAACCCGCTGTCCGAGGGTTGCTTGTGGGACGATGAATACGCTATTGGTGTTTGTGGCGATTGGTGCCACGGTTCCCGGATAGAAGGTGCTTTTCTCAGTGGTTTAGCGGGAGCGGAGCGGGTACTCAGTTGGGCTGCACCCTGTTCAGTTATCACCGGCTGCATGGACATCGGGTCCGATATAGCGCGGGCACAAGCAAGCGCTAATGGAAAGAAATTGCACTAAAAATACTTTTCGAGCGGGAATAATGAAATGAAGTCAGCCTTGAAGCGACGCCAAGCACTGACTTCTGGGTCACCATAGATTATTTGTTCGACACCATTTTCTTGGGTTATCCAAACCAAGTCCCCCTGATCATCTAACATCACTCGCCAGCTATTTTCGGGCGCCATGTTTTCCTCGATAGCATCGGCTACTCGTCCTGCCAACTCAGGACTGTGGACGATCAGTGCGGTCTCAGAATTAAAGTACACTGAACGCTGGTTCAAATTGAACGAACCCACGTAAAGCACTGCCCGGTCGAAAACCACCGATTTGGCATGCAAGCTGAACAGGCTGTCACCGTCACAATAGGCTGGGTCTCCCAGCACTTGTCGGCAGGAGGCGGCATCTGGCCTTAGCTCGAAGAGTTCCACATCTTCTTTTAGCAACAAGGGGCGGACCCGTGCATAACCGGCATGATTAGGCAAGACATCGTTGGATGCCAGCGAGTTAGTCAATGCCCGAATCTTAACTCCATGATCGTGTAGCGTGGTGAATAATTCAGATGCTGCCGGTCTGGGCACTAGATACGCCGATTCAAGCAATAACTCACGGCGGGTCGCATTGGCGAGTTCGAACAACTGCCGACCAACGTTTTGGTTTGCCGGCAAGACTGTCGGATCATCGGGCTTATCGGGTCGGTCAAATACTAGCTCTGCTTCAGCCCAGACCAACTGGGACAATTCCTGAGTCAGAAGCACGCGCGCACTGCGCTGATCGGAAGGGACCGGGTACGCGAGCGGCATACGTTCAGCAACCTGTTCCCGGAGTTGCTGATATAAGGTCTGCGCCTCGTCTGCTTTCGGTGGTTCGGTCAACTCCGCGATGGGATAAACCCAACGGCTGTTCCAGTATGCATCGAAATTGTCGTTGACCCTATCCACAATCGGTCCCACAGCCAGCAAATCACGATCACGGAAGTTCAGTGCGGAATGGAGGTCGAAGTACTCATCACCAATGTTACGACCGCCGACGATGGCGACGCTATTATCCACCGTAAACGTTTTATTGTGCATGCGGCGGTTCAACCGGCTGAATTCGGCCAAGAAGTTCACCCAGCGACCGATGCCCGAACCCAGGTGCCGTTGAAAGGGGTTGTAGACCCGAACCTCTATCTGAGAATGCGCGTTCAGCGCAGAAAGCGCACGGTCGCGATCACCGACGCTGAAATCATCTAGCAATAATCTGATCCGCACGCCGCGGTCGGCAGCTCGTATCAGTCGTTCCGCAAGCAACCGACCGCTGATGTCGCTATTCCAGATGTAATATTGCGCGTCAATCGCCTGTTCCGCCAGCTCAACCAATGCCAACCGCTGAGTGAACGCCTGACGACCAGTGTCGTGAATCAGAAAGCCCGATTGAGTTGGATTTTGGATGTGCGTAGCCTCAATCAGTTGCCCGAGGTTGGTGTCCCTGCCATCACGAAAAGCCAATGAAACTGGTCGATCTTTGTCGTCGGGCAGGGCAGCACAGCCAGTAAGGAGGATAACCAGACCAAGAAAAATCCAATAGACCATAAAGAAACCTAGCAAGCTTTTTGTGATTATTGATTTAACTATCTGATTTTATAATAGATAAATGCTACAGCTTATGCAAAGCTAATAGCCATTAACAGTTTAATCAATGCGCTTGATAATGCACATAATTACGTACATAATTAATCACACAAATCGATATAACGATTTCACAATGACATCGCTGATCTTGTGAGGAGACCGTGATGAAATATGTTTCAGTGACCGAAGCACGCACCCAATTGCCCAGCCTAGTTGACGCGCCAGAAGAGGTGGTCCTGACCAAGCAGGGTCAGCCGGTAGCTGTATTACTCAGTATTGAGGAGTACCGTTCTACCCAAGCCCTGTTGAATTTGGCGCAGCAGCCGGAACGCTGGACGGAAATTTTGGCCGCCCATCGCCGGGTACAGGGCGGCGCATTAGATGAATTTGTTGAATTCGACGATTTAGAAGTGGAATCGGATGTCCCCGCCGTTCGCCAACATACAGTTTGACCGGAAAGTCCTCGCTTACTTAGGCAGCTACCCGCGACAAGTCAACCACTGTTTGAAAAAAGCTTTTCGCGATATTCGCGATGGAAGTCTTGCACTGCAGCCTGTGCCAACAACACTGCCCGGTCTGTTTTTTACTCAGGCGTGTAGCCATCAAATCCTCGCTTCCGTGCATAAACCCAGCGATACAGTGGTGATTCTGGATGCGATTCCTTGTGTCTCGCAGAGTCTGCCGTGATGGCCGTCGGATTACAGTTATTCGGCTTGATCATGGAAATTGCCGGGGTGCTATTGATGGCGAATATCTACACTGGCATGGTGCCGTTGCGGCAACTGCTGTTTATTCTGGTTAGCGCCCTGTTCAGAGGGGCCGAGGCAACCGGCGCGGTCGAAGTTGCGCATCTGCGCTTGGAAAATAAAATAGCGGCCTTTCAGGGGCTGGCGTTGGTCGGGTTTGGTTTTGTATTGCAAGCCGTAGGCGTCATGTTGGCACAGCTATCAGCCATGTGTTATTAACGATGTAATCTCTCTGATCAGCCACTTAGTATTGACAAGAGCAACGCGTAGTTTATAATCGATAATGAATCTCATTCGCATATATTTGAATTTACCTATATTTACAAGGTTTTTGTCTCAATGATCAGATCGATAAGTATCGGTATCACCATGCTGAGCCTGCTGGCGGTAGGCGCTGTCAATGCTCAGGAAGTCAATGTCTATAACTCTCGCCATTATGGTAGCGATGAGCAGCTTTATTCAGCGTTTACCGAAGCAACCGGAATCAAAGTCAACGTGGTGGAAGGCAAACACGACGAGCTGATCCAACGGTTGGCTAACGAAGGGGAGAACAGTCCGGCTGACGTATTAATCACCGTTGATGCCGGAAGACTGGCCCTAGCCGCAAGCAAAGACTTATTACAATCTGTAGAAACCCCGGTGCTGGACAAGGCGGTACCGGAGCATCTACATAACCCAGATCACCTCTGGTACGGCCTAGCCGTCCGGGCGCGGGTATTAGTCTATACCAAAGACCCCGAGCGACTCGATCCTGCCATCCTCAGCACCTATGAAGCGCTGGCTGAACCTGAATATAAAGGGAAAGTGTTGTCGCGTAGTAGCAATAACGTCTACACCCAGAGCCTAGTCGCCTCCGTACTGGCGGCTAACGGAGAGGAAAAAACGCTGGAATGGGCCAAGGGCGTAGTGGCTAATTTTTCCCGGCCACCCGAAGGTGGGGACACCGATCAAATCCGTGCGGTAGTGGCAGGTCAGGGTGATGTCGCCATTGCCAACACCTACTATGTCGGTCGCTTGCTCAATTCCAAAAAAGCCGCAGATCGTGAAGTCGGCGAACAGGTTGGCGTGTTCTTCCCTAACCAAGACGGCCGCGGCACTCACGTCAATATCAGTGGTGCTGGTGTCGCCAAACACGCCCCGAACCGTGACAACGCTATCAAACTACTGGAATACCTGGTTACCGACGGGCAACGCTACTTTGCTGATGTCAACCACGAATATCCAGTCAACCCCGCCATCCAACCCCACCCCACGCTGGCCGAGTTCGGTGAGTTCAAACAAGATACCCTGAATGCATCGACGTACGGCGAAAACGCTGCCGAAGCCGTTAAATTGATGGACCAAGCGGGTTGGAAATAACGCCTACGAATGAGCGACGCGGTTTCAGTTCCCCAAACACTAACCGAGCAACCCGCCGACAAACCGAGTCGAGCGGGTTCGTTCGCTTTGCCGGCCGGATTTGGTTTTTCTGCGGTTATCGTGCTGCTGGTCATCACGCCGTTGCTGGCCGTGCTTAGCTATATCGGCTCGCCCACTGACGGACTCTGGTCCCATCTCGTTGAGACTCGGCTTGGCGAATACCTGAGTAATTCGCTGATTTTGCTGGTGGGGGTCAGTTCGCTGACGTTGGTGTTCGGTACGGGCTGCGCGTGGTTGGTCACCATGTACCAGTTTCCCGGACGGACTTGGTTGGAATGGTTATTAGTGTTACCGCTGGCCATGCCAACCTATGTCCTCGCTTACACTTATACTGATTTCTTGCAATTTACCGGACCTATGCAGACCCTGCTACGTGGCCTGACCGGTTGGGGTTGGCAAGAGTATTGGTTCCCCAATATTCGCTCTCCCGGCGGAGCGGCATTTGTACTCGCTGCAGCGTTGTATCCCTATGTTTATGTCGCTGCACGCGCCGCGTTTTTAGCGCAATCCGTGTGTGCTTTGGAAGTCAGCCGGACGCTGGGATGCACCCAACGTAGCATGTTTTGGCGAGTCGGACTGCCGTTGGCACGTCCAGCCATCGTGGCCGGTACGTTATTTGTGTTAATGGAAAGCTTGGCCGATTTTGGGGCGGTTTCCTATTTCGAGGTCAATACCTTCACAACCGGCATCTATCGCACCTGGTATGCTTATGGCAATCCTGCAGCGGCAGCGCAACTGGCCTCAGTGCTACTGTTGTTCGTCTACAGTCTATTACTGCTGGAACGTTGGAGCGAAGGCCAACGTCGCTTCAATCAGACCTCCAGTCGCTATCGACCGATGCCCCGGTTTGCGTTATCGAAACACTGGGCTCGGGCGGCAACAGGATTCTGCTTGCTGCCGCTGACGGCTGGATTTATCTTACCCGCCACCATTCTTGGCTCCATGGTGTGGCACGCTCAGGATGTGCTCTCACTGTCCAGGCTTGCACAGTTGACTATAAACACGACACTACTGGGGTTGATCACTTGTGCGATCATTCTGACGATCGGGCTGATTGCAGTTTACAGCATGCGGCGTGATCAGCACCCCCTGGGACGCGTACTGATGCGCCTGGCGTTGCTGGGCTATGCGACGCCGGGCGTCGTCATCGCCGTGGGTTTATTGATTGTGCTAGGTGCCGTTGACCGGGGGTTAAACTATGCCCTGTCGCAGACGGTGGGTGGTTGGCAACCGGGGTTGATTCTCTCCGGTACCCTGGTTGCGGTAGTGTATGGCTGTTCGGTGCGGTTTTTTGCTGTCGCCTACAGTCCATTGGAAGCCGGGTTCAAGAAAATCCGCCCTAACGTCGAAGATGCCGCGCGCACCTTGGGTGCGAAACCTCCGCGTATTTTTCGTGCCATCCACTTGCCACTCTTGAAGGGGAGTTTGCTGAGTGCAGCATTGCTGGTATTTCTGGATGTCATGAAAGAATTACCGGCCACCATGATCCTCCGGCCCTTTAATTTTGATACGCTGGCCGTGGAGGCCTATCAATTGGCCACTACGGAACGCCTCGACGGGGCTGCCGGTCCCGCTTTAATCATAGTGTTGGCGGGCTTATTGCCGGTGATCATGCTGTGTCGCCAATTGGCCCGGTCTCGTCCGGGTAGCGGTCATGACGAAAGTGAATAGTGCTCATGTTTTTGCTTAGGTTACTTAATAATGCTGTTGCCCCATGACGGCAGCACTGGCTTTTGTCGATATCGCGCACCGGTTTGGCGAGTTGCAGGCCTTGCAGCAGGTGTCTTTCCAAATCGCTGCCGGCGATATTCTCTGCCTGCTGGGCCCTTCCGGTTGCGGTAAAACGACCGCTCTACGGATAGCTGCGGGGCTGGAGCGTCCCCACCATGGGCTGGTACAAATCAATGGCCGCACCGTATCCGGTAATGACGGGTTTGTCGTGCCTGAAGCACGTGGTGTTGGTTTACTGTTCCAGGATTATGCCCTGTTTCCTCACCTAACCGTCGAACGCAATGTGCTGTTTGGCCTAAAAGGGCTACCCGCCGCGGAGCAACGCAGCCGAACACGCTATTGGTTGCAAAGGGTAGGACTTTGGGATCGTCAAAAAGCCTATCCGCATATGTTGTCCGGCGGTGAACAGCAGCGGGTTGCGTTGGCCCGTGCTTTGGCACCACAACCGGCGGTATTGCTGCTGGACGAACCGTTCTCCAACCTGGATTCTCAGCTTCGCTATCAAGTACGCGAAGACGTATTGCGTACCATCAAGGACATGGACACCGGCACAGCGGCGCTGATGGTGACTCATGATCCCGAAGAAGCCCTTTATATGGGTGATCAGATTGCCCTGATGGACAAGGGGCGCATTATACAAACGGGTACCGCAAATGATTTATATTGCCAACCGCTGAATCCTTTAGTGGCAACCTTTTTCGGTAGCGTCAACCGCTTCAGCAGTGACGTACAAGCGGGTCATGTGGCAACTCCCATGGGGGCATTGCCAGCTGGACACTTGACGGATGGCACCGAAGTCGATGTATTAGTGCGTACCGAAGGCATTGGATTGGCTGCCCAAGAAGGGAATGATCCGGCACCTAATGCGATTATTTCAACCATACGCCGATTAGGCCAGATCAGCCGAATCGACCTGCAGACCTTACCTGAGACCGGGTTTGATTGTTCGCTCACCGTCCATGTTCTGGGTCCTACGGCTTACCAAGTCGGAGATCACGTCAAACTGATACTAGACTCTAATCTAGCATTTGTTTTCCCGGTTCAAGTGAGTGGTGATTCTCAGTCAGACTAGCGAAAATTTGTGTTGGGTTAAATCTATAGCGCAACCACTATAATTAGCCTTGCACCTCAATCTGCTGATCTTCAATGACATTGAAAATAGTAGTGCAGCGCTTTAAGGCGATGCGCCCGTTAAAATCGAGCCTTAATATTAATGCAAGCCACGGTAGGCGTTATCATAAACGGCTGCGCTATTTCTTGGACATTTGTCATAAGCATGGCTTTTCACTAACGGATCGCCCAAGTATTCCTGCCTTTCAGGAAAAATTACGAGCTAAGGCATCAGCCTGAGTCCCAGCACTAACAAGTTAAGCCCCCTGGGTTGCCCTATTGTGAATTGGGTTCCCCCAATTGCCACTGACCTCACTCCAGTGGTTATCACCCGTCAGCAGGATATTGTCTGATACTAATGAGGTCTCTCCTTCACTTCGGGAGCAAACATGCTTCCGCGCATTCTTTTCACCACAGCCTCGCCAACCGTTTATTGCAAGCGAACTATGATATTCGCACGACTCAGGAACTGCTCGGACATGGCGGTGTGCGCGACGCCCATACCACCGGCAGAAACCCCTTGAAGGAAGCAAAAAGCCCGCTGGATTTTTAACTGCACACAACCGGTTATACTGATTGGAAAGCACCGCAACCCTGGCGGCTTCGCATAACTTCCAAAGCACTCATGGCATTTAATAGTCCAGATTCCCGACAGCAACCAAACGCTCCCTTGGAACGCCTAAACGGCGGCATCGAACGAGTTACTTTCCATAGCCCCGATAGTGGATTTTGCGTACTGCGCGTAAAAGTGCGTGGGCATCGCGAACTGGTGACCGTCACGGGTGCAGCTGCTACGGTCACGGCGGGTGAATATATCGAATGCCAGGGTATATGGGTCAACGACCGACAATACGGCTTGCAATTCAAGGCCCGGCAACTCGCGGTGGTACCGCCCAGCACCCGTGAAGGCATTGAGAAATATTTATCTTCGGGCATGGTGCGCGGAATCGGCCCGCATTTCGCCAAACGGCTGGTAAACGCTTTCGGTGAACAGGTGTTCGAGATCATCGAACAACACCCGGATCGACTTACGGAATTGCCCGGCATTGGTCCAAAGCGTAAAGCGCAAGTAGTCGGCGCATGGGCGGAACAGAAAGTTGTTCGCGAGATTATGGTGTTTCTGCAATCCCATGGAGTCGGCTCGGCGCGGGCGGTGCGTATCTATAAAACCTACGGCGATACGGCAGTCGAGCAAGTGCGGGAAAATCCTTATCGACTTGCGCTGGATATTCACGGTATCGGCTTCAAGACCGCCGACGAGCTGGCTCAGCGCTTGGGTATTCCGAATGATGCCCTGATCCGTGCTCAGGCCGGCGTGCGGCACGTATTGCAGGAGCTTGGTAGTCAAGGGCATTGCGCCGCCGAACGACTGCATTTGTGTGAAACTGCCGTGCGTTTGTTGAACATTCCTGATCCGGTCATCGTGCAAGCCATCGATATGGAAGTCGCGCTGGGGAGGTTAGTCGCCGAACCAATCAATGATCAGCCCTGTTTATTTCTGGCGGCTTTGCATCGCGCCGAAACGGAAGTGTCGCAACATTTCAAGCGGCTGTTGCATGGCCCACCACCGTGGAATGGGGTGAAGGTTGAGCAGGCTTTGGAATGGGTGCAAACGCAAACCGGCCTGACCCTGTCCGAATCGCAACGCCAAGCAGTCGCTCGGACCTGCAATAATAAGATCACTATTCTTACCGGTGGCCCCGGCGTGGGTAAGACCACAGTGGTGAACAGCATCTTACAGATTCTCCGCGCTCGCCGGGCCAAGGTGTTGCTGGCTGCTCCTACCGGTCGCGCTGCCAAACGACTCAGTGAAGCGACCGGTTTGGAAGCTAAAACACTGCATCGCTTATTGGAATTCGATCCAAAAACCCGTGGTTTCAAACGTCGCCAGGATCATCCCCTGGATGCCGATTGCGTGGTGATTGATGAAATATCGATGATCGATATCGTGCTGGCCCAGCAGGTGCTCCGCGCTATTCCCGATCATGCTGCAGTATTGCTGGTCGGCGATGTCGATCAATTACCGTCGGTGGGACCGGGCGCGGTGTTATCCGATCTAATCACCTCACAAGCGATTCCTACCGTTCGCCTTACCGAGGTGTTCCGCCAAGCGGCGCAATCGCGCATCATCATCAATGCCCACCGCATCAATCGCGGCCAGCAACTGGATGCGCCCATTGAAAACGATAGCTTGAGCGATTTCTATTGGATTCCCGCTGAGACTCCAGAAGATATCTTCGCCAAACTGATGCAGGTAGTGACTGAACGCATTCCGCAACGGTTTGGTTTTCATCCCATCCGCGATATCCAGGTGCTCACCCCGATGAATCGTGGTGCGTTGGGTTCCCGTGCGCTTAACGGCGAATTGCAACACCGGCTTAATCCCGGCCCCGGACCGAAGGTCGACCGTTACGGCTGGACTTACGCGGCGGGCGATAAGGTATTACAGACCGTCAACAACTACGACAAAGAAGTCTTCAACGGCGATATCGGCTGTATTCAACACATTAACCCGGACCCCGGTTCTATCGCTATCGATTTCGACGGCCGGCTAGTCGAATACACTTTCGATGAACTGGACGAAGTGGCACTGGCCTACGCCGCCACCATCCATAAAAGTCAGGGTTCGGAATACCCCGCCGTGGTGATGCCGGTGTCCACCCAACACTACACCTTACTGGAACGAAATCTGCTGTATACCGGCGTAACCCGCGGTAAAAGTCTGGTGGTTCTCATCGGTCAATCGAAGGCGCTCGCGATTGCGGTAAAAACCGTAAGGGCGCGACGACGACTCACCAATCTAGCTGCCCGTTTAACCTCCACTAGCGAGTTGCTGAGCTTGACGCCTCCTGAATTGCGGTAAATCGGCCCGCTTGCGTCCGCCACTTTATGCGATGGCCCAGAGAGTGCTAGTGAAATAGAACAGTGTCGTTCAGTTGATGGAGCAACACGAAAGGGCTTATCTGCGGTACTGTCGCAACGACATGCTTGCCAATACTAAGGCGCTGCGTAAGGCGGGCTAAATTTTAGACTGGCGTATGCGAGATTATCGCTTTATCTCGACCGTGTTTTTGGTTTAGGAGAACGTGTTGATATACCGCTTGATTGGGTTAAAACCAACGTTCGTGTCACCAGGGGCAATAAGCGGTACACTGAATTAATAGTCATACGAGTTCTGTGCACCCTGTTTGCTACCCGAATGTCATGACTTTTTTCACTGAACCCCCGAGCTACGAAAAGACGATTCTGTCGGACTTGAAGGGAGCTTGGGAATGTTTACGCACGAC
>JAZBPA010000284.1:0-41199 GCA_036351435.1 Candidatus Competibacteraceae bacterium | reverse complement strand
TAAGCAAACTTAGGACTGGTGATAGAAAACAGCCATCCTATGATGACGGTGTTGAAATTATGAGGGTTTACAAAAGAGAAAACAAAAAAGCATAAACGTTAGGCCAAGAAACAATAAGAACCGACCAACCCATTGACACCCCACTCTTTAAGATTTATCTTATTTTGACCGTTTCAGGAAAATTGTTCAAGGGGTTAGATGTTGGCTGGTATATTTGAGCAGATACAAAGAGGGCTGGAAGCGCAAATTGTGAGTAGCATCCCTCGTGGATTTTGGGAAGATATTCGCGGCAGCGCTAAACAGGCTTACCGTGATGTCTATGCCGAGGTTAAAGCAGACCCTAATGTCGTAGATGAGCAGCGACTGAACAAACTGCACCAAGACCGGCACTTTAGGATGGAGAATGTGTTTCTAAGCCTAGCGCAAAAACATAACCTTGATTATTCAGCAGCCCTTATCGAGCGCAACAAGCGGACTTATGTCTATGTTGTCACTAACTCTATAGGTATAACACAGGCATATGTAAAGCGGATAGGGGACCGACCAAACCCCGCAAGGTATCGAGAGAGCCTAGCTAGGGTAAGCGCAGTCCCGAGGCTAGACCTTGGGGACGATCCTATTTCGATATGTATGCCGAAGCAGTTTTATGGGCTCATTACCCACAACCCCTTGAATCATCGAAAATTTGACGAATCTAGCCAGCAGCTAGCTATGATGCAGCTCTGCATACCCACGCTTGATTCCAAGAAATGGGCGTATGAGTTTTCAATTGAGGAGGTTCTAGCTATGTATCCAGAAACCGAGAAAAGCATCGTCAGCCCAAACCGCAAACCCACATGGAAAGATCGGAAATCCGACAGCGAAAGCAGTTCGGCGGAATAATGAGATGAGCGCCAATACGCCGGGGTTTATAGGGGCGCGACTGATCCAAGCAAGGGTCGCTCGTGGCCTGAGTGCTGTTGATTTTGCCGATCTAGTTGGGTTAAGCGTTCAATCAATCTCAAAATACGAGAACGGGCATCAGTCTCCAAAGCCAGAAGTCCTTTTTAATATTGCGGCAACACTCAAGTTGCCTCAGTCGTTCTTTTTGCGGCCTCTACTTCATGACGACCGGAACCCTATCTTTTGGCGTGGGAAGCTTTCTGCGCCGGTAAAACCAAAGGACAAAGCGGAGGTTAAGTTCTCTTGGATGAAAGAGATTGTTGATTATCTTGCTGAATTTTTTGATTTCCCCGCGCTTTCTGTTCCGGTTCTCAATGTTGATGACATTCACAATGTTGGTCTTGATGAACTTGAAAGAATTGCCGATGAGATCAGAGATTTTTGGGGGATACGGAAAGGTCCAATGCCAGACATCATTGATAAGCTTGAAAGCAACGGAATATTGGTATTTAGAATCCATATTGGAGCTGAAAAGCTTGACGCATTCTCTCAATGGTCTGACAGATTCGACATCCCGCTTGTAGTGCTTTCAAGGGACAAGACCAGTGCTGTCAGGCAGCGCTTTGACTGCCTACACGAGCTATCACACATCGTTGCTCACCGGAGCGTATCCCGGAAAAACCTTAATGACAGAAAGACGTACAAGAGTATAGAGGATCAAGCTAATCGGCTGGCTTGTTGCTTGTTGTTGCCTGAGAAAGAATTTCTGGAGGAGTTGTACGCCCCCTCTCTGGATGGGTTCTTAGCCCTCAAAGAACGTTGGGGTGCGTCGGTTGCCGCGATGATTGTAAGGTGCAAGGATTTGGAAGTTCTGAACGAGAAGCAATACGAGCGGATGTGGATAAACTACAATCGGCGGGGCTGGCGAAAAGGCGAGCCTCTTGATGGGAAAATCAAGAAAGAAGCGCCGCAACTAATTAGGAAAAGCTTCGAGATGCTGATCGAAGAGAAGGTACAGTCAGTGGAGGACATCCTCAAAGCTTTGCCATTTCCGCCTAAGGATATCGAGGAAAGCGCAGACTTAACGCCTGGTACCCTGACAAATAATACCGATGCTGGCGCACTGCCAACCCTCAAGAAAAACTTAGCTCAGGGCACCAACAACGTGGTGTCGATTTTCGACAAAAAGTAGGTCTTATCACTTACTGGCTGGACAAGTTCAGCCAGCCCAACCCTTGTGCGCTTGCTACATAATACCGCTTTTTTCCGAGCACTGACCGAAGAACACGTCCAACTCAAAGGCCGTGGCGGTAAATCCGGGGCTGGGTTTACCCAGCACGCGCTGCACGTCGTCGTCCAGATCTTCGATGTCCAGGCTGTAAATCGCCTTGCGGCTAAGGTCATTGATGGTGCGCACGCTGGGAATCACGCGATGCCGTCGGGCTTCCGCCAATAGCGAACAGTAATAGCCCTCGCTTAAATAGCGGTAGCTGCGGCACAGGTTAAGGACATTGAGATCGCGGGCTTTGAAATACTCGGGTTTGATCAAATAATCTTTAGCGGTAACGACGGGAATGCTGGGATAGTCAGGCTTCCAGTCGGTTGGGTTTTCCACCACTACGATATGGTCGGCCATAGCTGCGGTTCAGGGGCTGGGGGAGGAATCAGTGGTGGATTTGCGCAGGATCAACACCGCTTTTTGCGCCGCTTTACCGTAGCGCGCCATGCGCTGAAATTCCCGGTGGGCGATGGGAATATTAATGCAATCGGTCATGGTTTCACCTTGTTCATAATCGACGAAAGGGTCGTGGGCATAAATGTAGTGCTCGTCGAAACCGGTAATGATCACCCAATGGGGAAAACGCTCGCCGTAGATCCGATAAGAGCTGATCAACACCACTGGAATACCGCCGGCTTCGAATTTGGCTTGTAAGGCATCGACGCTAAGGCTGCCCCGGTGCATCGCGATAGGCAACCGCTCGATTTCGGCAATGAAGTCATCCTGCACTAGACGCATGACTTCCTTTTTTTCGGGACTGCGTACCGAATTCACCAGAAACACGCCGGTTTCGTTGACGTAGATTTCCAAATCAAACCCGCGCCGCTGGGCTGCTAGGGCCATGCCGTAAGGACCGCAACCGCCGTGCCCGGTGTTCATGAAGATAGTTGTGGACTCACGCCAAAGACGTAGTTCCAGGGTGCGGTTCAACTCCAGCGTGGGGTCTAGGGTTTTCATGGCCATCATCAGACAGGCCGGACCGCAGGTGAAATCCAGGGTTTGTTGATAAAACGGCACTTTAACCAGATCAAGTTTCAGGTGAGGGGCCAGATTTTTTTCGAAACGCAGCGCGTCCATGTGATCCTCGTAATAATCCAGCACTTGCTTAAAGGGTTTATAGCCGTGCCGGCCAAACAAGCCGAGCGAAGCCGGGTTATCACGCCGCACTTCAAGGCGCATTGACACGCAGCCCTGCTCGACGGCAGCGGTTTCAGCGGCTTGGACCAGCTGCGCGCCGATGTCACGACTGCGGCATTCGGGATCGACAGCGATGGAATACAAACGTGCCATAGACGTACCGCGCGAAAAAAGCACCAGTACGTATCCCAGCAGATTACTGCGTTCAACGGCAACGAGTGTGATGGCATTAGCTTTGGTAAGCATGTACCGAAAGCGCCGCCGCGACAGCTTGTCGCTGCTGAAACAACGGTTCTCCAGCGTCGCCAGAGCGTCGAGGTCGTCTAGCGTGGCTTGCCGTAGCCTTATCATGGTGCCCAATTACCGGAACTTCGCTATCAATAATACAAGAGAAATGAAGCGCTCAAGTTTCATGGATGGGGGTTAAGCTTAGAATAGGAAAAAGTAGTTAGCCAAAGGCATTGGCGGGATCAGCAGCATAGCGCAAATCATCGGATTGTCATATTGATGCGATAATTTGCCGCGTTACAGTTACAGTAAAGCCCTATGGGCCGGGATTAATACCGACATCACAACGCCGCCGCAGTGCTGAATTCAATCCCCATTCAAATGAGTGATAGAGCCAATGATCAAGCCTGACGCTCCGTATTCCTGCCGCTCTGAAGCTTACGAGGCTTCCGAAGATACTCCGACTAATCCATGCACCGAACCGACCTTCGGCGATGTCGTCAACGCTCGCCTGAACCGCCGCGCTGTGCTCAAAGGCGCATTAACCGTCACGGCTGCCTTAACGACCGGCTCATGGGCGGCGTTGCTGGCCAATCGCCCGGCGCAAGCTGCCAGCGATGGGACCGACGAGAGCGGGGCTGGCTTCAGTTTTACCGAGATTGCCCACGGCGTCGATACCACTCACCATGTCGCCCCCGGCTACAAGGCCGAGGTTCTCATCCGCTGGGGCGATCCGGTGACAGCGGGAGCAGCGGAGTTCGATCCCTATCAGCAGACGCCAGAAAAGCAAGTTGCGCAATTCGGTTATAACAACGATTTTATCGGTTACATCCCGTTGCCGTTAGGCTCGAATAACGCTGAACACGGGTTGCTGTGCATTAACCATGAGTACACCGACGAAGAAGTGATGTTCCCCGGTCTCGGTAAATATGACGATCAGCACGGCGACGTGACGCAAACCATCACCGAGATCGAAATGGCCTGCAACGGCGGGTCTATTATCGAAGTCAAGAAAGTCGCCGGCAAATGGCAAGTCGTACCGGATAGCGGCTTTGCGCGGCGCATCACCGCCTTGGATACGGAAATAGCCATTTCCGGGCCGGCTGCCGGGCATGACCGCTTGAAGACCTCGGCCGATCCCAGCGGGACACGGGTCATCGGCACGGTCAATAACTGCGCGGGCGGTATTACCCCCTGGGGCACGTATTTAATGGCGGAAGAAAACTTCCACGGCTATTTTTGGGGAGACTTGGCCAAGCACCCCAAAGATTCCGCTGTGACCGGCGAGACCACTGATCATCCGGAAAAGGAAAACTATGCCCGCTATGGCGTGCCGGAAAACCGCTATGCCTGGGGCAAATTCCATAAACGCTGGAATATCCATGCCGAACCCAACGAACCTAACCGATTCGGTTGGATCGTCGAGGTCGATCCTCTGGACCCCGACTCGATACCGGTCAAACGTACTGCTCTGGGCCGATTCAAACATGAAGGGGCGGAAAATATCATCAATAAGGATGGCCGATTGGTGGTGTATAGCGGCGACGATCAGCGCTTCGAATATCTCTATAAATTTGTTTCCGAAGGGCGGTTTGATGCCAATAATCGAGAAGCCAATCAAGACTTGTTGGATAAAGGCACGTTGACTGTCGCCAAATTCAATGCTGACGGCACCCTGAATTGGTTGCCGCTGGTCTTTGGTCAAGGCGGGCTGACCGCCGAGAATCGCTTTAACAGCCAAGCCGATGTGCTCATTGAAACCCGCCGTGCAGCCAGCGTTTTGGGCGCTACGCCGATGGACCGACCGGAAGATGTGGAACCCAATCCCATAACCAATAAGGTCTATGTCATGCTGACCAATAACAGCAAGCGTAAACCCGACCAATTGGATGCGGTGAATGATCGGGCAGGCAATATTTGGGGTCAGATTGTGGAATTGACGCCGCCGGATGGCGATCATGCCGCCGAAGTTTTCCGCTGGGATCTGTTGGTCAAATGCGGCAATCCGCAGGATAAGGCGGTTGGTGCTACCTGGAATACTGCGACCAGCGCTAACGGCTGGTTGTCATGCCCGGATAATGGCGCCGTGGATCATCAGGGACGACTGTGGGTGACCACCGACCAAGGCAGTGCTTGGTCCAAGGTTTCCGGTACCGCTGATGGGGTGTGGGCGCTGGAGACCGCAGGCGAACGACGCGGGACCGGCAAACTGTTCTTCCGGGTGCCGGTCGGCGCGGAAATGTGCGGTCCGCGGTTTACTCCGGACGACAAGACCTTATTCGTGGCGGTACAACATCCCGCTACCGACGGTACCAAAGCCTTTAAAGGCTTCGAGCGGGGTTCCACCTTTGAAGACCCAGCCACCCGCTGGCCCGATTTTAATGACAAAATGCCGCCACGCCCGTCTGTCGTGGTCATCACCAAGGAAGACGGCGGGACCATCGGTTCCTAGGCTAAGGACCGGGGCCGGGTCAGTTGAAGCAATTGCGCGGTGCTGGGGTCCAATTGCGACCAATCCTCGGGCATTGCTAATTGGGCTACTGTGGCGGTCGGCAATAACTTGCCGTCCGCCGACAACGGCACCGAATCGCACAGAAAGGCCAATAAATTCTCCAACCCCGGATTGTGGCCCACCAGCAATACTCGCTGGGCCTGTGCCGGACAATCCGCCAGTACTTGGCCGAGGGTATACCGGCTGGCTTCGTAGATTCGAGGTTCCCAGTGGATCTCAGCGTCTGCAATGCCTAATTCCTTGCACACCTTACGAACCGTCTGCTTGGCTCGCTTGGCGGGTGAGCTCACCACGTAATCCGGTATCAGCCCTTGCTCGTGCAGCCAAGCTCCCATCCGGGGTGCGTCTTTTTTACCGCGCTCGGCTAACGGGCGATCAAAATCGGTCAAAACCTCATTGTCCCAATCTGATTTGGCGTGACGGAGGATCAACAGCTGTCTTGACATGCGAAAAACTCCTGAGAGCGGGTCAATCGCCTACCCGTTCGGATGGGTGCGGGGGTTGGGTATCCGGGTTACGCTTCAGCAATACTTGTTGAATTCGATTCCGCGAAGCTTTGGAAACAGTGACTTCCAGGGAATCCAACAGGAGTGTCTCACCCGTTTCCGGAATCCGTTCGACATGATCCAAAATCCAGAAGCTCACCGTATTGGTTGGCTTACCGGGTAGTTCACAGGCAAAAAATTCTTCGATCACCCGTAATTCCGTGGTGCCGCTGACTGCTATCAGATCATCATTCAGAACTTGCATTTCTTGCGGCGCAATGTCGGTCTCGTCGTAAATTTCACCGACCAACTCTTCCAACAAATCTTCTAACGTCACCAAACCCTGCACCGCCCCGTATTCATCCACGATGATGGCTAGATGCTGTTTACTGCGTCGCAGAGTGGCGAATAATTCATCCAGGGGCTGGTGATTAGACACAAACAGCGGTTCTTGCGCCAGCGTATTCAGCGGAACATCCCATTGATTCTCGGCAACCGCTCTTAAAATATCGCGCAAATAGACCAAGCTGCGGATTTCATCGGGATGCTCCTCGAACAGCGGTACCCGGGAATACGATTCTTCGAGAATTTCCGGTAAGGCATCACGAATGGTGCGGTTAGCTTCCAACGCGAAAATATCTCGGCGATGCGTCATCACGTCACTCACCTGTAAATCGCCGAACTCAAAAATCCGTTCTATCAACAAACGTTCGTCCCGCTCAATCGTGCCCTCGCGCTCGCCACGTAATACCAGGCTTATGAGTTCCGAGGTGGTCACCGTTGGGTCATTGCTGATCCGGGTGTAATGCTGCACCAACACGATGAAATGTTCCAGCAGCCACACCAGAGGAAACGCTAACCAGCGCATGCCCAGCATCAGCGGTGCAATGCTTAGGGAAACCTTTTCCGAATAGCGGATGGCCAGGGTTTTGGGGGTCACTTCGCCGAACAGCAAAATGAATAAAGTCAGTACGCCCACGGCGACTCCCGGCCCGGCCTCCCCGAGGCGTTCGACGGCAATGACCGTGGCCATAGCTGAAGCGCCGATATTGACCACATTGTTACCGATCAACAACGTGATCAACATGCTGGTCGGATTGCTTTTGAGGCGGAACAATGCTTGGGCGCCACGGCGACCATCCTTGAGCAATCCTTCGACGCGGGCCATGGATAGAGCCGTGAGGGCAGTCTCGGAACCGGAAAACAAGCCGGATAGTAACAACAAAACCAGCAAAATTATCAGATCAGTCATGCCAAACCATCATAGCTTGGTAGGGATAAAGACGATAAGCGCGCACTCGCTAAGTCTTCTCCAGCCTTTTCTCCAATTGTTTGCACAGGGTTTTTAGCACCTTAATCCGGCCAAACATCTTGTCATTGTTCTCTACCAGAATCCAGGGCGCTACGCGGGTACTGGTGTATTGCACCATATCGTTGACCGCCGTTTCATATAACGGCCACTTTTCCCGGTTGCGCCAATCCTCATCGGTCAATTTCCACTGCTTGTGAGGCGTTTCCTCGCGAGCACGGAAACGCGCCAATTGCTCGTCCTGAGTCACGTGAATCCAGTATTTCATCAACACGATACCATGATCAATCAATTGTGCCTCGAAATCATTGATCTCGGGATAGGCGCGGTTCCACTCTGCTGCGCTGGCGAGTTCTTCCACTCGCTCCACCAGTACCCGGCCATACCAACTTCGATCGAAGATAGTGAATCGGCCGGCACGTGACAAATGGCGCCAGAACCGCCATAAATAATGTTGGGCGCTTTCCTCGTCGGTCGGTGCGGCAAAGGGTAATACTTGATAATTAGGTGCTTCCAAAGCGGCGGTAATCCGGCGGATAGTGCCACCTTTACCGGCGGCATCGGGACCTTCAAATACCAAAATGGTAGATACCTTCTGAGCCAGTGCCTCGCGATGCAGGACGTTGAGTCTTGCCTGATACTTTTTGAGCTGTTCTTTATAGCGATCTTTCTCCAAACTCTGCGTCATATCCAACTGACTCAGTACAGTTGGTACGGAGCTTGTTATCGAATTCGACGATTCCTCGCTCGACGACGAATCGTCGTTATGGAGATGGACGACTTCGCTGAATCCGTTATCAGCATGTAACTCGGCTTTGATTTTTTTCTCTACTTTGACATCTTCCAGCCGTTTGCGAATAGCGTCACGAATAGTTGTACCCACAGTCAGGCTGCGATAATAAATATCCACACCTTCCACGATGTTGAATGGTGCCCTGCCCGTGTTGGTACGCATGATGGTATGTTCAGCGGTTTCCAGAAACAAATCATACATGCGCCAATGTTCCCAGCTGGTAGGCTTGATTTTCCAGCGGGTGAGCGGGTCTTTTTCCAAACTGCGGAGCCGTTTTTTTTGTGCTTCCCGGCTCAAATGCATCCAGAATTTGAGGATCAGTGCACCGCCATCCACAAGGGCTTTCTCGAAAGCAACTACCCGGTCTAATCGTCTATCGAACTCGGCGAGGTCAATGTCTCCATACACCTTTTCGAGGACCGGTCGCGAATACCAAGAACGCAGAAACAACCCGATGTGCCCGGCAGGTGGCAGATCCCGCCAGAATCGCCAATACTCCGGACGCTCCCGCTCTTCCTCGGACGGTTCTCCATAGGCGCGACTGATCAACCAACGAGGGTCCATCCAATTGTTCAAGCGGTTGACCAGTTCCCCCTTGCCACCGCCATCGACTCCGGCAAACACGACAATGACCGGAAATTGCCCGGCTGTACGCAGTTCTTGCTGCACTTCCAGCAACTCTTGACGTAAGGTGGGTTCACGGCGTTTGTATTCCTTCTTGGAAACCTCGCGTCCTAGTTCCGCTGTTCTAAACATTTGCGCACCGATTTCGTGCCCTAGGCGGGCGTAAAGTCACATGGCTAAGCGACAACGCTCAACGGTGAAAAGTGTATATCATCCAACGGTAAACTGCTGGCTACTGATATGGGTTAACCAAGCGTCGTTTAGCTATTGCCGTTTGCGTTGCTGTCGGCTAGCGTATCTCCACGTTTTCAGCAGATTCGGGAACCCCCATGCCTTGGCAGTCCATTAGTAAATCACTCAAAGCGTTGAATCCTTCCCCCAATTTGACCGACTATCAACAAGCTTGTCGTGCTCATTCCTGGAATCAGGTGCGTGACCAGCTGCAGGGATTGCCGAACGATGGGGGACTGAACATTGCTTTTGAGGCGGTGGATAGGCACGCAGCCGGGCGACGCGGCGATCATACCGCCTTACGCTGGTTAGGTAAGGACGGCACGGTACGTGATTACAGCTACCGGCAGTTGAGCGCACTCAGCAACCGCTTCGCCAATGTGCTGAAGACCTTGGGTGTCGGCAAAGAAGAGCGAGTCTTCGTGCTAGCTGGGCGCATTCCCGAGTTGTACATCACTGCATTGGGTGCGTTGAAAAACGGTTCGACCTTTTGTCCGCTGTTTTCCGCCTTCGGCCCCGAACCGATCAAAGCGAGGCTGGAGATTGGCAAAGGCAAGGTGCTGGTGGTTACTGAACAGTTGTATCAACGCCGTCGAATTGCTGAGTTGCGTACTGAGTTGCCTGACCTTGAACACGTGCTGGTGATCGGCGAACGAGGTGAAATCACCACGATTAGCGATACCCAAGACTTTCATGGGTTGTTGGATGTCGCAGCTGACGAGTTCACCATCCCCCCGACCGATCCCGAAGACATGGCGTTGCTGCATTTCACCAGCGGCACGACCGGTAAACCCAAAGGCGCGGTCCATGTCCATGCCGCGGTGTTGATCCATTATCTAACCGGTCAATGGGTGTTGGATCTCAAACCGGACGATGTGTTTTGGTGCACTGCCGATCCGGGCTGGGTGACCGGGACTTCCTATGGCATCATCGCCCCGCTGGTTAATGGAGTCACTAATCTGGTCGACGAGCAAGAATTCAATGCCGAGCGCTGGTATCAGATTCTGCAGGATCAGCGAGTCAATGTCTGGTATACCGCGCCAACAGCCATCCGCATGTTGATGAAATACGGTGAAGCGTTACCGGGCCGCTATGATTTGAACCGCTTGCGGTTTTTGGCCAGTGTCGGTGAACCGCTGAATCCCGAAGGGGTAGTCTGGGGCCAGAAAGTTTTCGGACAGCCTTTTCACGACACCTGGTGGCAGACGGAAACCGGCGGCATCATGATTGCTAATTATGCGGCCCTAGATATCAAGCCGGGTTCGATGGGCTGTCCGCTACCGGGCGTAGAAGCAGCTATCGTGCGCCGTACTCGATTAGGCGGTATTGAGCCTGTGCAGACCCCAGATGAAGAAGGCGAACTGGCGTTGCGGGTCGGTTGGCCTTCGCTATGTCGGGGGTATCTTGATGAAGACAGCCGCTACCGCAAGTGTTTCGCAGATGGGTACTATCTGTCCGGTGATCTGGCCCGGCGTGATAGCGACGGTTACTACTGGTTCGTGGGACGGGCCGACGATGTGATCAAATCGGCCGGCCATTTGATCAGCCCATTCGAGGTCGAAAGTGTGTTGCTGGAACACCCGGCGGTAGCCGAAGCCGGGGTAATCGGCAAACCCGATCCGGTCGCTATGGAAATAGTGAAAGCCTTCGTGGCCTTAAAACCCGGGCAGCAACCCAGCGAAGAGCTGCGGCGTAATATTCTAGGGTTTGCCAGAAAACGTCTGGGACCTGCCGTCGCGCCAAAAGACTTGGATTTCCAACCCAGCTTACCCAAAACCCGTAGCGGAAAAATTATGCGTCGCTTGCTTAAAGCGCGGGAATTAGGTCTACCTGAAGGCGATTTGTCGACGTTAGAACAAGAAGAACCAGTGACTAATCAAGCAAACCCGGAAACAGGAAACTGATATGAAGCATTGCAGGTTAGGATTATGGGCGTTGATTTTACTATTAGTTGGGATGACTGCAGACGCTGCGGAAACGACGCTGCGCATTACCTTGCAGTTACCACTTAAAAGTCATATCGGTCAAAACCTGCTGTTGTTTAAAACAGCAGTTGAAAAGGCCTCGCAGGGTGAAATCGCAATCGAAATCTATGATGCGGCTCAGCTGTACAAAGATAACGAAGTCCCGCAGGCCGTCAGTTCCGGCGAGATTGAGATGGGCGTCGCCTCTCTCACGCGGTTTGTCGACGAGATTCCAGCGGTAGATATTTTTGACCTGCCATTCACGTTCAACACCGAAGCGCTGGTCCGTGCAGCGACAGCGCAAGACAGTCCGATTCGTCGCTCTATCGACACGGCTATTTTAGCGACTGGCAGCCGGGTGCTATGGTGGCAGGCTTATGGCAGCGCAATCTTGCTTTCTAAGGATGGCCCGCTGAAAACACCGGCCGCTATTCAGGGTAAGAAAGTGCGGGTTTTCGGTAAGACCTTGGGCCGTTTTGTTGAGGCAGCGGGCGGCATACCGGAACTAATTTCCGGTTCTGAACAATATCAAGCTTATCAAAACGGCGTGGTCGACATCGGCATGACCGGCGTCTCCAGCATTGGAAGTCGGTCCCTTTGGCAGGTGATGGATTGGATTACCGTTACCAATCATGCGGATATTGAGTTCGTGGTGCTGATCAACGAAAATTATTGGCAAGCACTGCCGGGCTCGCACAAGGAAATCATTACCCAAGCGGCTGTTAAGGCGGATGCGGCGGTGCGTGATGCGATTTATCAAATCGAAGCACAAGCTTATGCCTTCGCCGCTGAGCAAGGTATGAGCACTTATAAATTGACTCCCGAAGAGGTAAAAGCCTGGAAAGCCGTAGCGCAACCTGTCGTCGAAGAATATCTCGCCAGCGCTGGTGAACTCGGTCGGCAGCTGTATGACGCAGCTCTCAAATTGCAGGAAGAAACCCGCTAAAACCATGCAATTTGGCATCGACAACCTTCTCGCAAATCCAGATTTGCGCCGCCCCTTACAGGGCCGACGTGTGGCGCTGCTTGGTCATGCTGCTTCGCTGACCCGAGAATGTCGGCATAGCCTGGATGCATTGATGGCCTGCCGGGATTTGCAGTTGACCTCGGCATTCGGACCGCAGCACGGCATGCGCGGGGACAAGCAAGACAACATGATCGAAACCGCCGATTATGTTGATTCCCAACACGGACTGCCGGTGTTCAGTCTGTATGGCGAGGTCCGCTATCCGACCGACCGAATGATGGATACGTTCGATGTCCTGCTGGTAGATCTACAAGACATCGGAACCCGCATTTACACTTACGTCACTACCCTGGCATACCTATTAGAAGCGTGCGCCAAGCAAGGCAAAAGCGTCTGGATTCTCGACCGTCCCAACCCGGCGGGACGCCCCGTTGAAGGAACTATTCTCGAACCCGGTTGGGAAAGCTTTGTGGGCGCCGCTCCGCTAATCATGCGCCACGGGTTAACCTTCGGCGAATTGGCGCGCTGGCTAGTGGATTCGAAAAGTCTTGATCTTGACCTAACCGTGGTACCCATGGCGGGTTATCAGCCGGATGAGCCGCCTGGGTACGGTTGGCCGGTCTTAGACTATTCCTGGGTTAATCCCAGCCCCAATGCCTCTAGCTTGAACATGGCGCGCTGTTTTCCCGGCACGGTGCTGTTCGAAGGCACGATGCTATCCGAGGGTCGCGGCACAACCAATGCGCTGGAGATTGTCGGGGCATCGGATCTCGACTTCGGAAAGATCCTGAAACGTATGCATGATGTACAGCCCAAATGGCTGGACGGCTGCCGATTGCGGCGTTGCCACTTCGAACCCACATTTCATAAACATGCTGGAAAATTATGCGATGGTGTACAGATTCACACCGATAATTGCTGGTATCGGCATGATCGGTTCCGACCCTATCGGATCGCTTGCTTACTGCTCAAGGCAATCCGGCTGGAGTATCCAGATTATGTTATCTGGCGCGAGTTCGCCTACGAGTATGAAACCGAACGGTTGGCGATTGATTTATTGAGCGGCGGAACAGGCCTCCGGGAATGGGTCGATGATCCCCACGCCACCCCGGAGGAATTCGATACCCGGCTAAGTTCGGACGAGGCACAGTGGGCCGAGATGCGTGCGTCTATTCTGCTGTACGGCTAGGCTTCATTAGCTTGCTCAACAACTCCATATCCCAATGACACGCCTCAATCTTATGCCCATCGAGATCGCGCACGAAACAGCCGTAATACGGTTCGCCATACTCTGGTCGTGGGCCAGGAGCGCCGTCGTCGACACCGCCTGCCGCCAACGCCGCCTCATGGAACGCATGAACTTCTGCCTTGCTGGCTGCGAAAAAGCTGATGTGCGTGCCATTGCCTACTGAAGCCGGATTGCCGTCGAACGGAGTTTGTATCCAAAATTCCGGGTATTGCCTGCCATAAGCGACTGCGCCCGGATGTTCCATAATCCGCTGACAACCAATTGTGGTTAGCACCTTATCGTAGAATGCAGCGGCTCGGTCGAAATCGTTAGTCCCCAAGGAAATGTGTGATAGAACGCTGGGATTATCGTCTGCCATGGATTAGCCCTCCTATACGATTAACAACTCATTGCTTACCATCAATACATACCTAGATATAAGCTTTGCACATTTCAGGATTGACAGGCAATTCCGGCTCAGCGTCGCTGTTCGGAGTGGGAACGTCTTGGCTACTCGCGCCTTGACTGAACTGCTCATGGTTTTGCAGAATCAACGACATGGTACTCGCGTGAATTATGCATGCCTGTGTTGCCACCCAACATTAGGTGTAGCTACGCGAGTAACTATCTATGCGACGAGGTCGGCTAGTTGAAATTGTTGAAGAAATGGGCGACGTATGGGCTGTTCACGCTTGGCAACAAAGCCTTGTCCATCTATGCCATAGAGCTAACTACGGCCGACATGCAGCGGGCTATTGAGCGGCACTTTCCGTTGCGAAGAGAAAAGTTTTTTACTGAACTGACTCTGTCCGACCCCGTCATCCACTTACAAGAGGAAGCCCAGCGGATCGGGGTTAATTTTGCAGCTATGGCGCGACTACCAGGCAATATCACGATCAAGTGGCGAGGTTTAGTCGATGGCTTGCTGGAATATCGCCGCGATATCGGATCGTTTTACTTACTGGATTTGAAGTTACAAGGGACCGACAGCCAGGGGATACCCGTTAAGGCCATGCCCGTGCAACCGCTGGTGGAAAAACTGTTACAGCGGGCATTGGCGAACACCCCTATTTATCAGCTTGACGACCAAGACCTCAACCAAGCCATCGCCCGGCTGTTGGTAAAGTCGATACATATCAAGAAGGATAGGTTAATTGTGGAGTTGGGCTTGTAGATATGCGGTACTTTAAATAGGGATCAGCAAACGCATAGCAGGTCTGTTGAGTGACAATCCCCCTGTCCGTTTGCTATAAGTTATTAACCGTCGCCTAATACTAAAATCGCCTTAATTGCCTGAACGCCTACGACTACCGAGGAATACTGATGGATACCGATAGAGCAACCGGCTACATGTATGAATTGGTTCAACTTATGTTGAACAAAAAAGGGTTCGAGATTTTCATCACAGCAGGTAGTTCGCCGGCTATCAAAGTGGGTGAAGAACTGCAACGGGTGGGTGAAGTCACTCTCACACCTTCGCAAACGGAAATTCTTGCTCAGTCGATCATGAACGATAGACAGCAAAAAGCATTCGATGCTGAAAAAGAATGTAATTTCACCTTAAATTATCCGAATATCGCCCGGCTTAGGGTCAGCGTTTTCAGGCAGCGGGGCAGCGTTGGCATGGTGATGCGCCTGATCAATCCCTACGTCCCGGATTTTGAGGAATTGCATCTGCCACCGATTATGCAAAAACTGGCCATGGCCAAACGTGGCCTAGTGATCTTTATCGGTGCAACAGGTTGCGGTAAATCCACTTCAATGGCGTCTATGATTGAGTACCGTAATACTAATACCAGTGAGCATATAGTCACCATTGAAGAACCTATCGAATATTATTTTCGTCATAAAAAATGCTTGGTGGATCAGCGCGAAATCGGGGTCGATACGGAATCTTACGAAGACGCGCTAAAACACACGATGCGGCAATCCCCGAATGTCGTGGTTATCGGTGAAATGCGCGAACGAGAAAGCCTGAAACACGCCATCGCCTTCGCGGAAACCGGTCATCTCTGCCTGACCACCTTACATGCTCATAACACTGAGCAAGCCTTCGAACGCATGATCAATATGTATCCCCATGATCGACGTGATCAATTGCTGATGGATTTATCCATGAACATGCTGGCATTCATCGCCCAGCGTTTGGTCAAGCGGGCAGATGGTCCCGGTCTGGTCCCGGCTGTTGAGGTGCTGTTACCCACGCCACGCGTCACTGACTTGGTACTGAAAGGTCAATTGGGGGAGATTAAGGATGCGATGATGCGGTCAGGGGAAGTCGGCATGAAAACCTTCGATCAGGCACTATTCGAGCTTTACGAAGAAGGCAAGATCAGCCACGATACCGCGCTGCGCAATGCCGACTCCGAGAATGCAGTGCGCTTGAAAATCAAGTTGGAGAGTAAGCGGGAGCTTCCTGATGATCTTAAGGGTAAGGGAGACAATTTCCAAATCGAAACTCACCCGGATGACGACCGTTCCAGCCAGTGGATGTAAGCGTGTTTTGAATTGCTTTGAATGACCAAACCGCGCTATCCATCGCTGTACCAACTCAATACCCGGGTTAGACTGACTGAGTTATCCAGGCAGCTGGGGCGTTTCGCCACCCTGGATGATTTAACCGATGCAGAGCTTGATTGGCTAGCAGACCTTGGATTCGACTGGTTATGGTTGCTCGGCGTATGGCAAACCGGTGAGGCCAGCAGGCAGGTATCTCGCAGCAACCCAGCTTGGCAAGCCGAGTTTCAATCCACCTTGCCTGATTTGCAAGAATCGGACATCTGCGGTTCTTGCTTCGCGATCACTGGCTATACCGTCAAGGCTGAGATGGGCGGCAACACTGCCATGGAACGGCTGCGAACGCGGCTCAAACAACGGGGATTACGTTTATTATTAGATTTCGTCCCCAACCACATGGCGCTTAACCATCCTTGGGTGGAAGAAAACCCCGCGTTCTTTATTGGCGGAACGGACGACGATCTGGCCCGCGAACCTCATAATTACACCCTAGTGAATTCGGCCGATGGCTCATTGATATTAGCCTACGGCCGCGATCCATACTTCGCCGGTTGGCCGGATACGGTGCAACTAAATTACGGCAATCCTGAATTACAAAACGCGATGCGCGCAGAATTGCTGAACAACGCAGCCCTGTGCGACGGTATCCGCTGCGATATGGCCATGCTGATTGAACCAGAGGTGTTCGAACGCACCTGGGGTATTCGCCCCGAGCCCTTCTGGGCCAATGCTATCGAACACGTGCAGCAACAATTCCCGGATTTTTTATTCATGGCCGAAGTGTATTGGGATATGGAATGGGACCTTCAACAACACGGTTTTCATTACACCTACGACAAGCGTCTATACGACCGGCTGCGTGACCAACACGCCCGCCCAGTGCGCGAACACCTCTACGCCGGACTCGACTTTCAGGACAAATTAGTACGTTTCCTGGAAAATCACGACGAACCGCGCGCCGCAGCAACTTTTCCGTTTGCGGTTCATCGGGCAGCAGCCGTGGTGACATTCTGTAATCCCGGCTTGCGATTCTTTCATCAGGGCCAGCTGGAAGGCTGGCAAAAGCGGATTTCGCCCCATTTGTGTCGGGGCCCAAATGAGCCCACCAACCAGAACGTACAGGCGTTTTACCTTCGCCTGCTGGACTGTTTGCAACATTCCGCCTTGCGCGAGGGTGATTGGCAGTTGTTGGATTGTGTGGCTGTTGCGGAGGGCAATGACAGTTGGGATGGCTTCATCGCCTCGGCTTGGCGGGAACAGGGCAGAATAAAGTTGCTCGTGGTGGTGAATTATGCACCTAGTCAGGGACAATGTTTTGTGCACCTGCCTTTCGATGATCTGCAGGGCGGTTACTACCAATTAGTCGATTTGCTGGGTCCGGCCCGATATGATCGCGAAGGAGATAGATTATTCAGCACTGGACTGTTCTTGGATATGACGCCGTGGGGGTATCATGTGTTTGAGTTGCAGAAAAAAGGCATTGGTATTTCGTAGCGATCTCACGAGGTCTGCGGGAGGAATTCACACCAATGTCGCCAAATCTATCTCCCTTGTGTCTTCTTATGTCCCCGCTCCGCTACAAAAGACTGAACAGCATTGTAAACGCGATCCCGATCTATGTCCGACCACCGAACGAACGATACATTTCCGTCCAGAATTGGGATAGTGATCCACTAGCATGCAGCGCGAGTTCAATCTGACAGTAGCCCCTGCAACGCTGTTGCGCGATGACTGGACAGCTTCTAATCGCCTGATTCCACTCTGTCCACGCATGGCTGGCAATGGTAAAGGGGATCATTCTGGGATCTGAGATTGCGTTTAACCATAACGCAGTCGACATGAGAGTTCCGACCAGACTCCACGTTTGAAGCTCGCTACGTATAGATTGCAACCTTGAAATACAGCACGGCTGTAATCGGATTCCGTTAGTAGTTGGGTAGGACATTTTGTATCTCTCCGTTGCATTTACTTATCGAACAGAGCTGAGTTGAGTGCTAACCGGCGCACGAATATATAAAAATATAGACAGATTTACCATATAAAAGTTGTGCTTATTTGTCGGTTGATAGTTGTTACGAATTCACGGTAGAGGATGGTATAACGTGGCACGCCATGCGAGAGGAATTGCTGAACATGGCGGCCTTTTGTGGCGGCACCCGCTGCGATATGGCAGTCATCCCCCAAGTGATTTATCACCTTGACCGCAATCCGCCCCGACTTCGGTTTAGCGAACGGCCGTGAGGTGTCGCTGTTTAGGGTAGCCCAGGCGTCTTGGTTGATTTCCGCCTTGAGGGTAGTTTAGAGTGCTTTGTAAGGATCGTTGGCGCCAAGGTAATAAGCGTGGCGGACGAAGATTGCTTCTTCGTTGTAATCGGTGTCGATGAACCAACAGGCAATGCCGTCGGCGCTGTTGCTTCGAACTTCACCCGTGTTGGGGTGGAATACATCAACCCCGTTGACCTTGACCCGGATGCGTCCATGCTCGGCGTCGAGAATATCAATGTCCGGTTCGCCGAAGATGGCGAATAAAAAATGGGTTTGGACAAATCATGTCTGGGACTGCTCAACCCGTGACCGGCGGCGTTCGAGCCAGCGAAAAAAATAACTACGTGGTTCTTCGGTCCCTGTTATCAGGTAATGCAGGGTATAGTGGTTATTGAGCGTTGCTTCCAATAGACGCTGAGCATGAAGCGTACCGCAGAACAGAATATGATCCCCCAGCTCAAGCACATGTCCGGTCTGCGGCAACATAACGATTTGCTTATCCCGAGCTAGTACCATCGGCACACAACCCAAAAGTTGTTTTCGATCTGCGGGGCTGCGGCAAATATCACCCACTGTGACCGCATAGCCTCGTCTTTGCAGACTGGCCACGGCCATTGCGTCGGTCGAGGTAATTTCTGTGGTCCACAATTGTGGTTTATCATCACCAACCGCCTTTTTCAGACGATGAACCAGTGATTCCAGCACGATGACATGATGTTGGCGAAGATATTCCAGAAACGGAGCGATCAATGGAGCGATCAACATCAGTAGGATACGCCGTGCTGTCACTAGGCTAGGTTGCATGATTAGATGAGCATTAGCCGCATTAAACGCGATTTCATGCTCATGACGATTCTGGCGTACCACCCGGAAAATCTCTTTATTTAGCGCTCGCGCCCTAAGCAGAATACTTAAATTATTGGAATCGCTATCGGTGCCCGCGACGATGCCTACTGCTTGCTCAATCCGTGCTTGGCGCAGGGTTTTATCGGTGGTATGGCCGATGATTTTTTGCTTGACGGTGTCCGCATCTTCCATTTTTGGATCAATGGCGATCAATGGAATGTCGAGTTTGCGTAACTCTTCATGGAGATGCCTGCCCATCCGCCCATAGCCACACAAAATCCAGGTGCCTCTTGGAAGTAGAGGGGGTTTATTGAGATCCACGTCGCGGGCACCGATTAACCAGTCAGTCAATACATTCAGCAGAGGGACATGAACCGCTGCACTCAATTGCCGGGCAAAGCTATCGAACGGATCGACAACCTCCATCGAATCCAACATCGCCAGTTCTTCCTGATGGCGAGGGTCCGTGGAACGGCTCACGACACGCACAGCAGGGTTTAGAAAACGCGCCATAACCGCAATTTTGAGATTGATATGTTCGTTATTGGTCAGAGCCACCACTCCCCGACATAAGGGGTGTTGGATGCCGGCATCCAACAAATGCCGGGGTACGCTGGCATCCGCACAGGTGCCTACCATAGTGACTTGATAATCTCTCAACCCCAATGCTTTGATCCGGTCCGGCTCGCTGTCGATGATCACCCCTACCCAACCTTCGTCGCTCAAACCTCTGGCCAGCAGACTGCCCGTATCCCCGAAACCGCACACGATAAAGAACGGCTGCGCAATCCGTGTAACGTTATGAGCAAAATTCTGCTCAGCAAGAGCTTGTCGGAAATGCGGGTTTTGTACTAACTGAATAATCGAACCCACTGCGTACAGCCAACCGATGACGCCCATGAATAAACAAAAAATCGCCCATAATCGCTGTAGTTCGCTGAACGCCTCGGGAATTTCGCCAAACCCGGTAGTGGTAGTGGTGTAGGTCAGAAAATAAAATGCATGAAACAGACTCATGCGCCCGCCATCAGGACCACTACCCGGGAGTAGGGCCATGACGCTGATACCCACTGCGTAGATCACAATCAGTAGCAACACCGGGCCGCGCATTTGGCGCAAAACAATCAATACCACCCGATCCAGGTCAGCGGTTCTCGCCATAGAAGAATTCCTTAACGGCGCGACATCAGCGTGTCTACGACCAACATCACTACGGACACGATATTGGCTACCAACGCGCCAATGGCCAGAGACACCACATTGACCATTGTATCCTCATCAGGTCCGGCCCCAGAAGCGTCGGTAGCCATCTTCCAAACCAGTGCGGCGATGATCAAATGCAGATTTGCCACCAGACTGGTTGACAGCAATACCGCACCGATTTGCGTGCGATCACCCAATTTCAGCCCGGTAGCAATCAGGTTGACGAGAATAGCGGCGAACAATACCCAAATACTATGATGTTTGTGGTTGGCCATTTCACCCACCACGAAATCGACATTGAGGGTCAATGCCAATACGATAAAAAAACCAAAAATGACTTTTTCCAGATTCATAAGGACTTCAACACGGCGAGGAGCAGAACAATTGACCTGATTCGGTCAGGCAGCATACTTGTGTAAATGATAGCTTGGACTTTCTAATTTGTTGCTGCAAAACTCCTCGGCTTTGCCTGCGTGCCCGTATAATCGGCCAACATGACCAAAGAACTTTACGATACGCTGACCCAATGGGTCATTGCCCATCCAGGTTGGATGGGCATACTGGTGTTTCTGGTCGCGTTAGGCGAATCGTTAGCTATGGTCGGTTTGCTGGTGCCCGGCGCGATGCTGATGTTTGGCTTTGGTGCTTTGATTGCCTTGGGGTATTTGGATTTTTGGACTGCATGCGGTTGGGCAGTGGCTGGAGCAGTGATCGGTGATGGTATCAGTTTTTGGTTGGGAAGGACGTTTCATCACCGCTTACAAGATCTCTGGCCGTTTACCCGCCATCCAGAAATGTTCGAACGGGGTATCGATTTCTTCCAACGCCATGGGGGGAAAAGTGTGCTGCTGGGACGTTTTTTCGGTCCGGTACGCCCGGTGATCCCAGTGATCGCAGGTATGCTGGATATGCCCAGCGGGCGATTTTTGCTGGTCAATATCGGTTCCGCATTACTTTGGGCCCCCGCCTATCTGCTGCCCGGCATGGTCGTCGCTTTTTCCCTGGAACTAGCTGCACAAGTCGCTTGGCGTCTGGTCGTTCTTATTCTCTTACTGATTATGTTGCTATGGGCCACCATTTGGCTGGTGCGCAGCGTTTTTCGCTTTCTCCAACCTCGAGTACACGATTGGCTGATTGCATTTTCAACCTGGAGCCAAGATCGACCTGTTGCCGGACCTGTTTTCAAAGTGTTGCTGCGTCCGGCAGTCAGCTCAGCTGGAGAATTGCGCAGCCTAGCGCTGTTGGCCGCTTTATTGCTGGGTTGTGCGACGTTATTCAGCCTGTTGTTGGCTGCTGCTGGTCAGGATTTGCCGACGGCGTTGGATCGAAACCTGTACCATTTTTTACATGATTTACGTACCCCCTGGGCGGATGATTGGATGGTCTATGTCACCGAACTAGGTGACTATCCGGTTCAGTTGGCGCTAGCCGCAGCGGTATTGCTATGGCTATATCGCAATCGCGCTTATTCGGCGGCTTGGCATTGGTTAGCCGCATTGGGGTTCGGATTGGCGACCAACACCTTATTCAAAGTGTTGTTTCGAGTGGAACGGCCCGTAGACATCTATCATGGCATCGCTAGTTACTCATTTCCCTCAAATCATGCAACCTCGGCCACTCTTCTGTTCGGGTTTCTTGCCGTACTGTTGGCTCGTGAGACAACTCCTGAAAGGCGTTGGATACCGTATCTTGGTGCAGCGCTGCTGGTGATTCTCATCGCCTTTTCCCGGCTTTATCTGGGTGTGCATTGGCTCACCGATACGCTGGCCGGGGTGAGCTTGGGATTAGTCTGGGTGAGTTTATTAGGCTTGGTGCATAACCGTCGCCCACGACGCCCTTTAAACCGTTGGGGATTGGTGTTGATCAGTGTCGTTAGCTTGGCAGTTGCGGACTTATTCTATGCCGGACTTCGCCATCAGGAAGATTTACGCTTTTATCAGCCCCATACCACTGTGCAAACCATGACCTGGAAGCAATGGTGGCAAGGCGATTGGCAGACATTGCCCGCGAACCGCTCCAATTGGCAGGGCCATAGTCGACAGGCTATGGCCTTCCAATGGGCTGATTCAATGGCCCGGATCGAACGACGGTTGCGCAACACCGGTTGGCAAACACCACCGGCGGCTAGTGCGCTCAATGCCGTGCAGTGGCTGAATCCTCTAACGCAAGTGACTGATCTCATGGTGCTACCCCGCTTGCATCAAGGACGAGCAGAAAAATTGGTGTTGGTTAAACCAGGCCCCCAACCCGATACACGCTGGGTATTACGCTTCTGGGATGCTGGCATTCGTTTGCGAAAGGAAAATACTCCTCTCTGGTCAGGCAGTTTGACTCTGCAGAAGTTGGAGCGACGGGCGGATTTTTTGTCTTTTACTGTTGAAATCCCGTATTCGCAGTCACCGCTCACCCTGGTGGCAGCTGCGCTCACCGGGTTGCGCCAGCAAATCGGTTTCGTCCCTGGGCAACCTAAAGTCATTACTCTCATCAGCCGCTACTAGGCGTAAAATAATGGGCTTACCGCGCAACTTACCCCTACAATCGAATCGGTTGATGTTCACTATAAACAGTCCGTGGTATTGATCCGTTCAGAGAGATAAATCATGTTGCTAGAAGCTACTCGTTCTTGTGTACTAGCCGTTGATCTGCAAGAACGGCTCATGCCTGCCGTGCAGGAAGCTGATGCAGTGGTTGAACACAGCGTTTGGTTGATCCAAATCGCTAATCGCTTGGCCATACCCGTGCTGGCTTCTGAACAATATCCTCAAGGATTGGGCCCGACTGTCGCAGCACTTAAAACCGTCCTGCCGGATACCGCAATCATGAGCAAAACTCACTTTTCCTGCACGCAGGAACCGGCCTGTTGGGAACGGATTAACACCAGCGGGCGAGATCAGTTTGTGTTGTTGGGTGCTGAGGCGCACGTATGTGTATTGCAAACGGCACTAGGGCTTCGCGAACGTGGCAAAGCGGTTTATGTGGTCGCAGAAGGAGTCAGTTCGCGTCGTCTTCAGGATAAGGAATTAGCCCTCGCGCGAATGCGGGCCGAGGGCGTACAGATTGTCAGTCGGGAAATGGTGGCTTTCGAGTGGTTGGAGCGTGCCGCAACTGAACCGTTTCGCGAGATCAGCCGAGCGTTTTTGCGCTGATGACAACGCTGTTGTTTAAGCTGGGGCGCGGAGCATTTTATTGATCTCGCCACGGTGTAATTCTTCGGCGGCGATTTGGCGACGGGCATATTCTTCCAGCATAACCGATTTATCTTGCACTAATTCCAGTAATCGCCAATAGGCAGCCAGTGCGGTGCTTTCATGTTCCAGGGATTCGCGCAGGATGTCGCCGATGTCATGTTTATGAGTTTCTAACAGCGGGCCGATAGCCAGCGAGGGGTGCTCACCCAGATGGGTGATTAATTCTCCAGCTTCTTCAGCGTGCCGTAGCGATTCCTCAGCTTGCGAACGGCACCACGATACGATGGGAATACGGCTGTATCCGAAAATCATAAATGAGTAATGGGTGTAGCGAACCACGCCAGCTAATTCTAATTCTAAAATACGGTCGAGTGCAGCGACGACCGCTGCTTTATCAATAGCATGTTCGTTCATGGGAGTTGACTCTCAATGTTGTGCCGGGGTTTATCCATTATTCTGGGCTGAAGCACAGCGCATAATCTACACAGACTTCGCAGGACGGTGCGCGGCATAGATAAATGCCTTCTTGTAAACACAGCTGTTTATAAAGAAATTTCTTCCAGCGCATATTGTGCTCGTTTTTTGCCGCGAGTTGGGGGAAATTACGCTCCATTAATGCGGTCAGATCGGCTCGGGACCACAATCCTAAATCTTCCCAAAGATGGTTGCCGGCCATACAACCAGTGGCCACAATCTCGCTCATCCAATTCTCTGAATCGGTCTGCTCAGTGCTGTGCAGCAACAATAGCTTATGTAGCTCGTCTTTCTCTTCCAACAACCTTGGGTCTACCGGCTCTCTGGGAAACGGAATACTGGCGGGCAGCGATATACCTGGAAAATAAGCCGCCAGCATAAGCGCAAACTCCTCCGTTCCCAAGCCCAACTGCGAGGGCATGGCACCACTACCGCTGTATTGGGTGGCTAGCATGCAAGCGACGGTCTGGGCGTTGTCGTCACACGCGCTGTGGCTTAACAAATAGTCATAAAGCTGCTGTCTATGACTGGTCATGAGGCGGCCAACCCAGATAATGAGCCCGGCGGATTCAGCGGATAACCCTGGCTATCCAGAATAGCGCCTTCCACAGGACAAATACTGGCGCATTGCGGATCGGCATAATCCCCCACACACTCGGTACATTTTTTTGCATCAATCAGGAAATGCGGCTGCGCTAGGAAAATCGCCTGGGTTGGGCATAAAGGTTGACAGGCCCAGCAATTGATACACTCCGCGACGATAGTGAAGGCCATCAGGTGAGTCCGCCTAAAATGAACGGATTGATGAGCATGGAGCACGTTTGCTTGGATTGGTGCATGGGTATTCTCTCGAACCAGTCGGGATTAGCAAGATCATGTTGTGATATTGCAAGCGTTATGCCGACTCGAACCAAGGAATAACACTATGTTTTTTATAATTTTTTGACGGGAGGATGCCAGTTATGTTGGAACTGTCACATGCAAGATTTAACGGATGTTGCCAAACCGACAAAGCGGCACGGTATTCGACAAGGGAAAGTCGCCCGATACGGCATCAACTGAGATGTTATGCCGTATCGGCAATGCGTGGGGATGGGAGAGGGAGGCGGGAAACAGGACTGAGTGATTAGAGATCGGCCAGTTGTTGTTTACGTTCCCGGAGTAGTACCTGATAAGCTCGGCTCAACGCATGTTCGTACGCGCAATCACCACTCTCGCCCATCTCGTCCAATCTCGCCTCATAAAAAGCGATCTGCTGACGTAGATAGTCTTCTGCCCGGTGGCCTCGGCCAGCATAGCTGGGGTTGACGAGCACTTGGGTCTGCATTTCATCCTCCTCAATAATAATAATAGCTATCAGTTAAAAATAGCTTAGCGGGGATAAATGACAAGTGAGTGACATATCGTGGTAGACCCCGTGAAGCAAAAAGCCGGGGGCTACCCCGGCTTTTTAAGCTCCTAAGGCAGCTTCGCCATGAATTCCTCTGCCCGTTCCTTTTGCTTAACATTGCCTTCCTGCAACACCTCCTCCAACAAAGTGCGCGCACCTACCGGGTCTCCCATTTCTAGATAAGCCGTGGCCAAGTCCAGTTTGGTTTCGACATAATCCTCGGCGGATGCCGACATGGCGGAAATGGGTCTATCGTCCTTATCCTCGACTTGTTCGGCTGGGGGAGCAGAACCTCCATCAAGGGCAAAATCCAGATCCGGAAACTGGGTTAATGGTGAATCTTCTTCTTTTCCAGGAGGCGACTGCGTAGTCGGTTCAAAGTCAAAATTCAGATTCTTGAGCTGATCTTCGAAATCACTCTGGGGCGTTGGTGTTTCGGGCACCACGAATTGGCTCAGAGACTCTTCCTTGGGTGCTTCGTCTGCTAAATTAGTGGTCTCAGTAGGCGGTTCCACATCGGGCAATTGCCAGTCGAGGCCGTCGAGATCGCCAAGAATATCATTCGAAGTAGCGGGTTTTGTTTGTGGCTCGGCGTCTTTAGAATGATCAATGGCTTCGAAATCAAGGGCTCCAAAGGGATTATCATCCGGTTTCTCCTGCTTGGGCTTGGCCGGCTCAGGAGGAGTATTGGGGATTGTCGCCGGTTGGGTTTGAGCTGTTCCGCCGAACAAGGGATGGTCCGGTACCAGAGTCCGGCCCAACTGTACAACATGAGCCCACCTAGGATCGGTTTTGTTATTCAAGCTATCGTGAAGCGTTTGCGCACCTGCCAGGAACTTCTCTCGATTCTTGGTTGCGAAGTGAATATCCAACATTTTGGCGGCTAACGCCGTGTCATTCGGCTTCTCACGCAAAGCGAGTTGGGCAGTATTCTCAGCTTCCGGGTAGTTACCAGCCGCCATCAACAGGTCGATCCGTTCCAATGGGTTGGTAGCCGATTTAGGCGCTGCCTGCGCCGGAGCCGGTTTCTTGACTATCGTATCGCCCATCGCCGTCGTAACCGGTTCCGGCTCATCCGACACAGCCAGCTTAGTCGGCACTGGCTGGTCTTCGAACAAGGTTTCGTCGTCTTTATCTTCATCGGTTTTCTTGCGCCGCAGAAACATTACCGGCAACGCGATGAGTAGCAACAAAACAAAACCGATCAGCGCCCAGGCGGTAGGGTTCTTAAACAGCGGTTGTCGTAGTAACGCAGACAGACCGCCCTCCGGCTCGGACTGTTCGGCGACCGGTTCAGTCGGGGCCGGGTCGGTTTGCGGGATTGGTTCAGCGGGTGTTTCGGTTTCCGCTACCGGTTCAGGAGCCGGCGTCTCCGCTTCGGGGGTCGTGGTCAACGGCTCCTCACCCGTCGTGGTCACCGGCTCCGGCTGCTCTGTCGCACTCTCAGCAATTTGCGTTTCCGGTGGTTGCAGGGGCTCTGGAGTCACTTCCTGGAACTCCGTCGTCGGAGGCGTTTCAGGTACGGCGGGCTCAATAGATTCAGCTGGTTCCGCCGGTTCAGCGGGTTCTATGGTTTCAACAGGTGCCGGAGTTTCGGAGGTAATCGGTTCGGGGGCTGTCTCTTCAGATACTGCCGGTTGCTCGTTTTGTTGAATTGCCGCGAGAGCTGAGCTATCGACTTGCGCTAATGCAGAGACTCGATTGCGAATATCGTCAAGTCCCGCCACTTTCAATTTCAAACGGCCTTGATCAATTTTGATGGCAAGGCCAGGGTCCACTGGTGCTGCAGGTACAGGGGCAGAGGCTACCACGGGGGGCGGAGCAACCGCAATCCCAGCGGGGTCCTCTTCTGGCGGCACTAGTCTGACTTGCGGTTGAGGTTCAGTAGGCGCTATCTGGGTTTGCGCAGGCTCAACCGATGCAGGCTGAACAGGAGGCGTCGGACGGGTAGCCAGCGCCGGGTCAATGGAAGGATCGATTTCCTGAGCACTGGGAATACGCAGTACGGCCCCTGCCAGTAAGCTATCGACACTCTGTCGGGAAAACGCGCCTGGATTGGCTTGATACAATGCCTCCATCATGCGTTGAACACTGATGGAGGAATGGGGACGGTAGCGCTGCGCGATCCCCCAGAGCGTGTCACCATACGGCACGGTATAGGTGTCAGTGCCCTGAGGCACATCCGTGCGCAATGACGTAGACGAGGGCTGTTGCGCGGGGGGTTCTGTAGGAGACGAAGGTGTTTGAGCAGCTGATGGCGAGGGAGTCGTCGATACCGTCGGCACCGAGCGTGGTGACAAATTGGTCACCGCAGCAGGTGGATCGAGAAAAACGGCGAATTCTCGTACCAGTCTGCCTTTGGGCCACTCCAGTTCCATCAAGAAGTTGATAATTGGCTCACGAATCGGCCTTCTTGAGGTCACCTTGATAAAGTTGGTGCCATCCGGGCGAGTTTGCAGAGCGAACGTTAGGTCCGAGAGAAACGCCGGGCGGTCGAGGCCCGACTGGGTAAACGCTTGCGCTGAAGCTAATTGAGCTGATAATTGTTCCGGCTCATAGCTGCCGAGCGTATTGATCTCGATTTCGGCATTCAACGGCTGGTTGAGTGCCGAGCGTATTTGAATTTGACCCAAACCCAAGGCAAACGCGCCCATAGGAGCAAATAAAGTCGTGGCAATAAGTAGCCGATTCAGTTTCCTTTTCATTGGGGGCCCCCGCCTCCATAAGACAATCGATTAATCGTTATTGTGCTGAACACCGGCATCACCGACGAGGTATTCCACACTGATCGACGGCGATGTCGTGTCGAACGAATTACTATCAAAGATAGTCTCTAATTAGAATTTCAGCGATCTGTATACTATTCAACGCCGCTCCTTTACGCACGTTATCTGCCACCACCCACAGATTCAAGCCGCGCGGATGAGAGATGTCCTCTCGGATTCGCCCCACATACACGGCGTCTTTACCGGCCCCCTCGGTGACGGCTGTGGGGTAACCGCCGTCCTGGCGTTCATCAAGCACGATGATACCTTCTGCTTGACGCAGCAATTCGCGAGCCGAATCGGCAGTAATTTTCTGCCGGGTTTCCAGGTGCACGGCCTCGGAGTGGCCATAAAACACCGGCACCCGCACGGTGGTTGGATTCACTTTGATGGTCTCGTCTTCCATAATCTTGTTGGTTTCCCAGACCATTTTCATCTCTTCTTTGGTATAGCCATTGGGTTGAAATACATCAATATGCGGCAATACATTGAACGCGATTTGTTTTGGGTACACCTGGCATTCGATAGGTTTGCCGCTAAGCAACGCCGTCGTTTGTGCCGTCAGCTCATCAATAGCCTCCTTGCCGGTACCGGATACAGCTTGATATGAAGCGACGTTGAGACGTTCAATACCCACGGCATCGTAGATAGGCTTTAATGCCACGAGCATTTGAATGGTCGAGCAATTGGGGTTAGCGATGATGCCATGCTTGGTGTATTGAGCGATGGCGTGTGGATTAACCTCCGGCACCACCAGCGGGATATCGTCCTGATAGCGAAATTGAGAAGTATTGTCCACCACCACGCAACCGGCAGCTGCAGCTTTGGGAGCATAGTGCTCGGACACTGACGCGCCTGCGGAAAACAAGCCGATTTGCACCTTGCTGAAATCAAATTCAGCCAGATCCTCCACCTTAAGCTGCTTGTCTTTGAACGTTACGGTAGTGCCTGCCGAGCGCTGGCTCGCCAGGGCATAGACCTGACCGACCGGGAAATTACGCTCGGCCAGAATTTGCAACATGGTCTCACCGACAGCGCCGGTTGCGCCCACTACCGCCACGTCAAATACTTTGCTCATCGGTTTAAATCCTCATCAACCTATTCAAACTGCTGGTTTAAACTGTTTGTAATGCCGCTAACACGGCATCACCCATTTGTTCCGTGCTCACTAACTGGCGGCCCGGAGTCATAATGTCGGCTGTTCTCAGTCCCTGCTGCAATACGTAACCCACCGCCTGTTCGAGGCGTTCGGCCACGCTATCTTCCGCCAAAGAATAACGTAGCATCATAGCAACCGAGAGAATCGTGGCAAGAGGGTTAGCCGCACCCTGACCCGCAATATCGGGTGCTGAACCATGAATCGGTTCATATAATCCCTGCCCTTGCGCATTCAAAGACGCTGATGGCAGCATGCCGATGGAGCCGGTCAACATCGCCGCGCAGTCCGATAGCACATCACCGAAAAGATTACCGGTTACAATGACGTCGAATTGCTTCGGTGCACGCACCAATTGCATCGCGGCATTGTCCACGTACAGATGGCTCAATTCCACTTGGGGATACTCCCGGACCACCCGCTGCGCGACTTCACGCCATAATTCGGACACTTCCAAAACGTTGGCTTTGTCGATGGAGCATAACCGCTTATTCCGTTTCATCGCTATGGTGCAAGCGGCCCGCATGATCCGTTCGATCTCGGATTCCCGATACACCATCGTGTTATAGCCCTCGCGCTCACCACTTGGCAGCGTACGAATACCACGCGGTTGACCAAAATAAATACCGCCGGTTAATTCCCGCACAATCATGATGTCCAGATCGGCGACTAGCTCAGGGTGCAGTGTGGACGCGCTCGCCAACGGAGCATAGAGTATTGCTGGACGCAAATTGGCAAACAGTCCCAAAGCACTGCGGATGGCAAGCAAGCCACTCTCCGGGCGCAGAGGACGATCTAACCCATCCCAACGTGGACCACCTACGGCGCCTAATAAAACAGCATCCGCGGCTTGCGCTGCGGTCACTGTCTCATCGGGCAATGGCTTGCCGGAGGCTTCATAAGCTGCACCACCGATCAACCCCATTTCCCAAGCCACTGCCAATCCATGCTGCTGACGCAACGCTTCTAACACCTTGACTGCTTCGGCAACAATTTCAGGGCCGATGCCATCACCGGGTAAAATCAACAGCTGTTTAGTCAAGGGTGGCTCCCACCTGCGCTGAATAACCAAGGCGCTTGTTGTTGCCGCCGCGCCTCGTAAGCACGAATCTCTTCGGCATGCTGTAAGGTTAAACCGATATCGTCAAGCCCGTTGAGCAAGCGGTGTTTGCGGGACGCGTCAATAGTGAATGCAAATCGATCTCCCTGTGGCGTAATAACCACCTGCACGGACAAATCGATAGCGAGCTGGTAACCCGCGTTCGCCTCCACAGCGTTAAACAAGCCCTCCACTGCTTGCTCTTCCAGAACGATGGGCAGCAGACCATTGTTGTAACAATTGGTAAAGAAAATATCGGCAAAGCTCGGCGCAATCACACAGCGAAACCCGAAATCCTGTAATGCCCATACAGCATGTTCACGGGATGAACCACAGCCGAAGTTACGCCGGGCCAGCAATACGGTGGCACCGGCATAACGGGGTTTGTTAAGCACGAAATCTGGATTGGGTGAGCGTTGGTTTGCATTGCCGCCAACCACGCCGGCATCCATATAACGCCACTCATCGAATAAGTTCGGTCCAAACCCGGAGCGCTTAATCGATTTCAGAAATTGCTTGGGAATGATGGCATCGGTATCCACATTGGCGCGATCCAAAGGCGCCACTAGGCCGGAGTGCTGAGTAAAAGCTTGCATCGTAAACTGGAGAGTCTCCTAATCGGATAGTATCAAAAATCACGCACGTCAACAAAATGACCGGCAATAGCTGCAGCAGCAGCCATACTGGGACTCACCAAATGGGTGCGCCCCCCTTGCCCTTGCCGACCTTCGAAATTACGGTTGGAAGTGGCGGCGCAATGTTCTTTGGGTTCCAGACGGTCAGCGTTCATCGCTAAACACATGGAACATCCCGGCTCACGCCACTCGAACCCGGCTTCTTTGAACGTTTGATCAAGCCCTTCAGCTTCAGCCTGACGCTTAACCAGACCCGAACCAGGGACTACCAAGGCCTGACGGATCGATCCAGCCACCTGCCGCCCTTTAACAACGGATGCGGCGGCGCGCAGATCCTCAATGCGGGAATTGGTGCAGGAGCCGATGAATACTCGATCCAAGGTAATGGCCGTCAATGGCATGCCGGGTTGCAAGCCCATATAACTCAGTGCTTGTTCCATGCCTTTGCGTTTAGTTGGATCGGCCTCATCTGCTGGATTAGGAATAACGCCATTCACGGGCGCCACCATTTCCGGTGAACTGCCCCAAGTGACCTGCGGCTTGATGTCAGCAGCGGCTATAGACACGGTTTGATCATATGCCGCGTCGGGATCGCTGTGCAGTTCTCGCCAAGCGGTTACCGCTTGCTCCCACATTGCCCCTTTAGGTGCATAGGGCCGGTCTTTAAGATAAGCGATGGTGGTGTCATCAACGGCAATCATGCCGGCACGGGCACCGGCCTCGATGGACATGTTACATACCGTCATGCGTCCTTCCATAGACAGCGCGCGAATCGCTTCACCTGCGAATTCCAGAACGTAACCGGTTCCGCCGGCGGTGCCTAGAGTTCCAATAATGGCTAGCACAATATCCTTGGCCGTCACCCCCGGACCGACCTGACCGTCAACCCGAATCAGTAAGGTTTTGGATTTCTTCTGCGGCAAACACTGGGTGGCCATCACATGCTCGACCTCAGAGGTGCCGATACCGAAGGCCAACGCCCCGAATGCACCGTGGGTCGAGGTATGGGAATCGCCGCACACTACCGTCATGCCCGGCAAGGTAGCACCTTGCTCCGGACCGATCACATGCACAATACCCTGACGAACATCTGCCATTTTGAATTCGACGACGCCGAACTCAGCGCAATTCGCATCCAGGGTATCGACTTGCAAGCGCGAAGTCGGATCACTGATACCCCCGCTACGACCAGTCGTGGGTACGTTATGATCGGGGGTGGCCAGCATCGAAGCCGACCGCCAGGGCTTGCGCCCGGCCAGTTTCAATCCTTCGAACGCCTGCGGCGATGTGACCTCGTGGACCAGATGACGGTCGATATACAGCAAACTGGTCCCATCGGGGTCAGTGCGCACCACATGGGCTTCCCAAATTTTGTCATAAAGCGTTTTGCCTGCCATTACACCTTTCTCATCGCAACGGGAATCCCCGCTTTACTATACTAACCGTTGATAAGCCTGTTGATAGGCCGAATAAATCTCAACACCGAAACAGGTGAGATAAACCTTTTCCATCGACTCATCGTTAATCAGGAAATCTATTACTTCACGCACTGCAATCAATGCCGCTTGGTCAACTGGATAACCGAAAATCCCGCAACTGATGGCGGGGAAAGCGATAGTGCGCAGGCCGTGTTCGGCGGCCAGTTCCAAGCTGTAACGATAGCAGGAAGCCAACAATTTGGGTTCGTTATTATCACCCCCTTGCCAAACCGGGCCGACCGCGTGGACAACAAAGCGTGCCGGCAACCGATACCCTTTGGTAATTTTGGCATAACCGGTAGCGCAGCCGCCCAATTTTTTGCACTCCGCTGCCAATTCTGGACCAGCAGCTGCGTGAATGGCTCCGCACACCCCGGCACCGGCCGACAGTTTAGTATTGGCAGCATTAACAATCGCATCAACGGCCAACGCGGTGATATCGGATTGTACGATTTCTAGTCGGTTATCAAGAATCTCGGCCATCAGGGTTCACCCTACGTTATTTGGATGATGCTCTTGATTGATAGACAGCGCGTGTTGGGTAAAACAAAATGTTACCACCGTTCCAGGTAAAATGGTGGTGGCAAATAGTTGAAAATCGGTTGGTTAAGGTTCAGATTGCTATGTTGGAAAAGTTCAAGATCATTGATGTAACTCGGGAGCTTGATGAGCAGCTACCCATTTACGCGGATGATCAGTACCGAGACCCCCACTTTCTCGTCGAGACTTGGTGCACGGTCGATACCCAGGGCTATTGGGTTTCGCAACTTAGTTTAGGCACGCAAACCGGTACTCATATTGACGCTCCTGCGCATTTTAAAGCCGGTGGTGAGACGTTGGATATGCTGCCTGTACGACAGCTCATGGGACGGTACTTCCTGATCGATTTGAACCGCATCGTTCCAGGCCAATCGATTGGGGATCTGCTGACGGGCTTTTCCGGCGAGGGTATTTTATTTCTGCAATCTTCCGGCGCAGCTGAAATCAGCATGGCGCAGCTTGAGCAATTGTGTTCGCTTGCTGCCAAAGTCTGGGTGTTGGTCGGAACAGTGGAGGTGCGTGATAAACAGCCCCTTCACTTCCACAGCCACATCGCTGAACGGGGAATTTTTCTCGTCGAAGATCTGGACCCGAACGCCGCGCAATATATCAAACCGGGCGGCGAGCTGATTGCACTTCCGTTAAGGCTAAACGGTCTCAGCGGTTCGCCCTGCCGCGTGCTGGTGCTTCAGTAACTCCGTTCAGCGCTCTGTAAACCGCGCCAAGCTAAGACCCATCCCAGAGCGCTTACAGCTGCTGCCAGGGTATAGGTGCCGCCAGCACCCCAATCCGCCCACAGATAACCGGCTACTAAACTGCCTATGGCGCCACCGGCACCGAAGCTTATACTACTGTACAATGCTTGTCCCCGGCCTTGATGGTGCCCGGTAAACAGCTGATGAATCCAGTGAATCGCTACTGCATGGTAAACCCCGAAACTCAAGGCATGTAAGGTTTGCGCAAACATCAGCAAGGGCAAATAAGTTGCGAAATATCCGATCAGCACCCAACGCAGACTAGCGGAAGCTAAAGAAATCATCAGCAAGCGACGAGCCCCCAGACGGGGCAACAGCCATGGCATCAGCATAAATATGCCAACTTCAGCGGCCACCCCCAAATCCCACAACAAGCCTATCGTACTGGTTTGGTAGCCAAGCTGTTCCAGATAAATGGAGAAAAATGCGTAATAGGGTCCATGGCTGGCCTGATTAAGAAAGCATACCAGCAATAACACGACGACTAGCGGTTGGCGCAACACTTGTCGAAAAGAGGGTAACTTCGAATGAACATGTGCCGCTTCTTTCCCTGGTGCCGCCAAGCTGCTCAGCCACAGAGCCGCGAACAGCACCAATAATAGGGTCGGGATGATGGCAATTCCCCAGCGTTGGGCGAGAAACCCACCCAGCAACGCTAGGGCAATAAACCCCAAAGAACCCCACAAGCGAATACTGCTGTAACGATGGGTGTCGTCGCCCAGATGATTGAGGGTTATCGCCTCAAACTGGGGCAAGGCCGCATTCCAAAAGAAGCTGAATATCAGCATGACTAGAGCCAACCCGATGTATGAGTTACCCACCCCGTATACGCCGATAAAACTCAGCATGGCCAACAAACAAGCCAAGCGCACGATGGTAATGCGGCGTCCGGTATGATCGGCAAGCCATCCCCATAGATTAGGCGCGACAATCTTGGTGGCCAGCGTAATCGCCATCAACTCACCGATCCGAGCAGGAGGGAGCCCTAACGCTTCAAGATATAATCCCCAATAGGGCAGCAACACACCCAGCGTGGCGAAGTAAAACCAATAGAAGCTGGACAGTTGAAAATACAGACGAGTGCTAGTCACTGTTAATGGTAAAGGTGAATGTGAGGGAGAGGGCGTTTAGTCACTTACTAAACGCGCCCCTTAATCTTGGCACTAGGGGAGGATTATTCCTTATACGGGCGTTGCGCTTCGTCCACCGTCGGCACGCTGAGTAACCGCTGTGATTCGGGTAATGCGAGTTGTTCTCTGAGGTAATGAGCGCGATCAACGATACCCGGCGGTTTTTCTGCTTGATTACGTAAAAAGCGCGTCAACCAACCCGGTCCTTGGCCGACTTCAGGATCCATCCGCAACGCGGTTTCATAGTCCGCCAATGCCTGATAATGTCTTCCCAAGCGGTCACTGGCAATCCCCCGATTAGCGTAATAGCCTGGATTATCCGGCTCGCGGGCGATGAGTAAATCAAAGACAGCAATCGCTTCGTTTTCTCGCTTCAGCATGATTAGCGTCTCGGCTTGACCACGCAACGCCGGTAGATGCTCGGGATTTTCCGCTAAGGCATCCTCATAGGACTTTAATGCCTGTTGGTAATTGCCGTCTGCGAAAAAGTTGCTGCCGGCATGGTACCCAAAATCACCCGGTACCGAATCGCCCCCCCAATAACTGTCGTAAATCGTCCAGCCAAGCCACGCCAGTGTCAGTCCAATGGCGATGCGCATAAGCAAACGGTAATGCCGGTCAGCCATTGCCATAGAGCGTTCCTAACAAGTTCAGATTAAACAGATAAGAAAAAATCAACACCAGGAAAACAGCAATAAAACGGGCGCGTTGTCGTTGTCCAGCGATCTCCTCTGGGTTTGGTTCTCGGCCTGTTTTGCGCTGCAAGCGGCGCATACTTAATAACCAAATAATTTTGCTGGCGGGAAAAAACAGCAGTGCGGCTAGCAATAGTACTGAAAAAATAAAATAGGGGTGGGTAACACTCATAAATCTAGGTTCGCGGATGACGGATCAATGTTGGTGCTATCTAAGCACAAAAAAGGGGGAGGATTAACCCCCCCCTAAAAACTTCACCAACAGCCTTAGAGTGTTATTGTGCAGCTGGCTGCGGAGCGGCTTCCACCAACACTTCGACTTCATGCTCGGGTACGGTGGACATTTCCATCTTGAATGCCAGGAACCACATCATGAACACGCCCAGTGCCCACCATAGCAATTGCCAGGTCCAGATCGACGGCAAACCGAACAACCAAGTGGTTGGATCGGTAGGATTACCAAAGATCCAGTTACCCAGCACGGCACCGGGGCCGATACCGAAGAAGAACCAGACCAGAGTGATAATCCAGGCCGCCGGCACCAGTCCTTTCTTATGCACTGGGAGCGAAGCGTGCTGACGCAGGAAATTATGATACTTCATGCGATGCTCGGTTTCGGCCTGATTCTGAGTTACAGCCGAAACTAGAATCGCCAAACCTAAATTGAATAGAATCCCCCAACCGGCCGAATGAATCGTCCACGGCCAACGACCCCAGGGTGCCTCCATACCCAATGCAGTGAAGACATTTTGGCCGATACTTTCGGTCATGGTCACCACGATGAGACCGGCGATCAAGCCGACCACAATGCCTTGTCGAGTCAGGAACGGCCACCAGCATACTGCAATCAGCGATGGCCACATCATGAAGCCGTAGGCCACAGCGAGCCCCCCCAGCAACACCAAGGCATCAGTGGCGGTCGTAGCAACGACCAAAGCCGCTAGCACAATGCAGATCACGAAGGTCCGACCCCAGAACTTCTGTTGGATATCGCTAGCGTTTGGCATGACATAACGACGCAGAATGTCGCGGGTGATCATGGAACCCGCCGTGGACATATATGCCGCTCCGGTGGATTGCATGGCCGCCAAGGCACATACGGACAACAAACCGACTAACCAGGGCGCGGTATCACCCATCAGCCAGATCAACTGCGGCACCAACATGCCTTGTTTACCGCTGGATTCCATAATGTCGATCCCGCCGAGACCGGATACCATCGCGTCGCTCGCCAGATTCGGATGGGCCTGCAAGAAAGCGGCATCAGCACCCAGGAAGTGAGAACCGATACCCTGGTAGGCAGTGAACACAAATAGGATGAACCCGATACCAAAGGAAGAAGCCCAGACTTGCTGCCAGGGGAAAGGTTGAGGTGATTTATTGGCATACGACCACATGGAGAATGCTGGTGCGGACTGAATCCCCATCAACGCAAACATGTAGGTCAACACCATGATGCCCGTCCAGGCACCGCCAGTGGCTTTTGGACCGCTACTGACAAATTGAATTACCCCAGGAATGGCGATGTAAGCGCTATACCCATCCGGGGTGGTTTTACCAAAAGCCGCTTGCCCAGTGGCTGGGTCTATAGCAGTCAACGCCGCTATTGCGCCTCTCATATCGGGAATATGCACCATGGCGATGACGCCCAGCGCGATGATACCGCCAGCCAACAGAATGCATTGCATGGTGTCCACGTAGGCCACAGCGCGCAATCCACCAGACGCAACATAGGCCGCAACGACTGCTGATAGCAACCACATGCCGACATTCACATTCAACGCACCATCAGTCAGCACGTTGAACAAGAAACCCGAGGCGCGCAATTGCAAGCCCAGATAGGGGATTGAGAACACCAATGCAACCAACACGGTCAGTACCCGAGCTAAATCTGACCTAAAGTAGGCTGCCAGCATCTCGCCGGGGGTAATGAAGCCGAAGCGTTTGCCCAACATCCATTGTCGTTTCAGGAACATAACCCCAGTGAAGGGGATAGTGATGGCATAGAAAGAAGCGTATGCGTATTGAAAGCCATCGCGATAAATCAAGCCCGGATGGCCCATAAAGGTCCAACCGGAGAAGGAAGTGGCCGTAGCCGCCAGAATAAACACCCACATGCCAAGACCGCGACCGGCCAGCATATAGTCAGTCGCGGTCTTGGAGCTGAGCGCCCCCTTAATGCCCCAGAAGAGGCAGTACGACCAATAAAGAGCGACGAAGATAATCAACCATACGGTTTTCGCTTCCATCAGCAGTCCTCTCTGAAAAAAGATGGTTATAAAACAATCCTAATGTGCTTGCTCAGCGTCGGAAGAAACCCGAACACCGACCTGTTGTCCATTACGGATTGGCCACAAGTATAGAAAAGCCCGCAAGCAAATAAGGAATATCTTTTATCTTATTGTTTTTTATTGTTAATTTAAAACATTACAAAAAAAGTGTAAATTAAAGTAACAAATTAACTGGGTATTTATGTAACACACCAAGGTCGGTTGTTACGAATCCACCCCTGGTTATTGCTTCTTAGGTTTAGGGATACCTAAACGCTGGCGCTTCTCCCACAGCGATTTACGGCTAATGCCCAACCGGTTCGCCATGTCGGTTTCGGTAACATGTAAGGCATACGCTTAGTTCATTAGCTATTGCCTCCTGGGAGGAAAAGCGTTGACTCAGGAAACTCCTAAAAGCCCACCGCTAAATACACAGCGCTGCCACGAGTCGTGGAGTTCGTCATTCCATAAAGCGATAGGGTGCCAAGAAACCAGCAGCGCAATTATAAAAGTTGACAGTCCTCTGCAGCACACTATGCTTCTCAAGGGCATACCAGGCAAAGGGTTTCTAACCGGACCGCTCCAGAGGGATTTTGTGGCCCCCGCAGTAGTATTCCTCACCCAGCCCGGCGGACGCCGGGTTGGCAGATTTATTATTCTAAATTCAAACCCATTCCGGGGAGGTGTTATTTATGACTATCGACAGCAAGAGTCAGGCTTACTGGAAAGCTAATCTCAGGCTACTGGCCACCCTGCTAGCCATCTGGTTTATCGTATCCTATGGCTGCGGCATTTTGTTGGCGGATGTGCTGAACAACATTGAGTTCTTCGGCTTCAAGCTGGGATTCTGGTTTGCCCAACAGGGAGCGATTTACACCTTCCTGTTGCTGATCCTTTTTTATGTCTTGCGCATGGGCAAGATCGATCGTGAATTTGACGTACACGAAGAATAAAATAATCTTGGGAGACGATCGTGGATCAATATTGGCTTAATATAATTGTTGTCGGCCTCAGCTTCGCCGTCTATTTCGGCATCGCCATCTGGGCCCGGGCGGCCACTACCGGTGAATTTTACGTAGCCGGTGCCGGCGTTCATCCTGTACTTAACGGCATGGCCACCGGGGCCGACTGGATGTCCGCCGCTTCTTTTATCTCCATGGCGGGACTCATCGCCTTTCTCGGCTACGGCGGTTCGGTGTATTTGATGGGCTGGACCGGCGGCTATGTGCTGCTGGCCTGTCTGTTGGCGCCTTACCTGCGCAAGTTCGGTAAGTTCACGGTGCCGCAGTTCATCGGCGACCGTTATTATTCCTCGACCGCCCGTCTGGTAGCGGTGATCTGTCTAATCTTTATTTCCTTCACTTATGTAGCCGGTCAGATGCGCGGCGTCGGCATCGTGTTTTCCCGCTATTTAGAAGTGAGCGTGGAATGGGGCTTGTTGATCGGGATGGGCGTGGTGTTCTTCTACGCAGTGGTAGGCGGCATGAAAGGTATCACCTATACCCAGGTCGCCCAGTATTGCGTGCTGATCTTCGCCTACACGGTACCGGCGGTGTTCATCGCCTTTCAGCTCACCGGCAATCCGATCCCGCAGCTGGCCTTCGGTAGCCAGCTTGGCGACGGCAACTACATGCTGGACAAGCTTGATCTAGTGGTGACCGATCTGGGCTTCGCTCAGTACACCGCTGGACAAAAAACCACTATCGATATGTTCTTCATTACGCTGGCACTGATGGTGGGTACGGCGGGATTGCCTCATGTGATCGTGCGCTTTTTCACCGTGCCTAAGGTGCGCGACGCCCGCAGTTCCGCCGGCTGGGCTTTGGTGTTCATCGCCCTGCTCTATACCGTAGCGCCGGCTGTGGGCGCCATGTCCCGGCTCAATCTGACCACCACCATCCAGCAGGAGCAGCTGCACGACGCAAGCGGTGAGATAGCCTGCTCTCCAGAGAAGAACCTGGCCTATGAGAACCGCCCCAACTGGTTCAATACTTGGGAAGTGACGGGTTTGCTGAAGTTTGAGGATAAAAACAACGATGGCCGGGTTCAATACTACAACGACGGCAATAAGGAATTCGCCCAGCAAGTCCAGGAAAAATGCGGCTGGGCCGGCAACGAATTGACCGTGGACCGGGATATCATGGTGCTGGCCAATCCCGAGATTGCTCAACTACCCGGTTTCGTCATCGCCCTGGTGGCGGCCGGTGCCATCGCAGCCGCTCTATCCACTGCGGCGGGCCTGCTGCTAGTGATCTCCTCGGCGATTTCCCACGACCTGTTGAAGAGTACATTAACCCCGCGGATGTCCGAGGGAGCGGAGTTGTTGAGTGGTCGTATCGCTATCGCCTGTGCCATCCTGATCGCCGGTTACCTGGGGTATAACCCACCAGGCTTTGTGGCCCAGGTGGTGGCCTTTGCCTTCGGCCTAGCGGCGTCCTCGCTGTTCCCGGTTATTCTGATGGGTATCTTCAGCAAGACCGTTAACCGGGAAGGCGCCATCGCCGGTATGTTGGTGGGCCTGGTCTTCACCATGGGCTATATCTTGTACTTCAAGGGTATCTTCATCACCCCGCTAGCTGCGAACATACCGGAGAATTGGTTGTTCGGCATTTCACCCGAGGGTATCGGCGGCATCGGCATGATTCTGAACTTCATCACCGCTTTCGTGGTGTCGAAGCTCACCTCGGCCCCGCCGGATCATATCCAGCAGCTGGTGGAAGACATCCGTACCCCCCGCGGTTCGGGAGGTGCTGTCGCCCATTAATTCTTGACTGAGAGTCCGCTGCATAGGATTCAACGGACCCCACCCGAGACCCTGCTTTATGCAGGGTCTCTTTTTTTCGATATCATTCCAATAACGCCGAGTCGGAGATGAACGTCCTATAGCGCAAACACTATAAATCGGCATGATTTATAGTGATAATTTGCGCGATAAAACAAATGGATATAGCGGAACTCATTGATCAAATTTAATGGGTTCCGCTATATACCGTCCCGGTCCGCTACCCAAAGGGTATCCACCCAGTCTGTTGATAACCGTCTTATGGCCCCAAACCTGCTCAATGCTTGCGAACCGCCTGAATCTGACCGACTACAGGCAGCCCTGCAACAACTGGAAACGGATACCGACATCGGTGTTGATTTGATGACCACG
>JAZBPA010000283.1:0-6933 GCA_036351435.1 Candidatus Competibacteraceae bacterium | reverse complement strand
GGCTTGCCTCCTTCTGCACAGATGGATTGCGGGGGAGGCAGCTGTTTGATCCCTTATTCAATCCCCAAAAACATACTTCAGATCAATTTCCACTTCTTCAAACGGCGGTATTTTTGCCTTGTCGTGACCTTGTTCAGTGCCATACTCCACAGAAAAGGTGACGTGGTATTTTTCATCAACCAGCGCATAAGCAATCAGTGTTTTGTCTTCCGGTGAAATGACCCAATAATACGGTACCTTACTGCGTTGCAATAATATCAAGTTGTTGAACAAATCCTTTCTTTCGTGACCTGGTGAGGTGATTTCGCAAACCCAATCGGGTATGACATTCATTATTCCTGTCGGCCTGAGCGGTATGCGTTCTTTCCGCCACCCCGCCAAATCGTGGCTAGGACAGTGATGTTCACTATACTTGACGCTGATTTCGGGCATTATCCACCATCCACCCGAACCATCTTTTCGTTTAAATGGCGAAACTTCATCGGAAAGGCTGGATTGAATGAGTGCATGTTCAGATCGCGCCATAGGGCGCTTAATAAGCTCACCATTGATCAGCTCAACACGCTCATCATCGGATTGCAGCAAATCATCTATGGTCTTTAATTTTCTTGCCTCCACGATACCTCCCAAGGCTAGCACGTAGGGTACACATTGCGCACCCTACGTGGCTTTGACAGAAATCGCCTTAAATATCGTCGTAAATAATCTCGTCCAGCGAACCGCCTGGCGGGATCATTGGTTTGACGTCTTCGGTGCGATCCACCCACACATCAACCACATAGGGTTTGTCATCGCTTAACACTTGTTCCAATACCGGTATGATCTGCTCGGTGCGGGTGATTCTCACCGTCTCAACCCCTGGAAAAACCTTACCTAATTGCAAGAAATTCGGATTAGGCATCCGGCATTCCTTCGTCTCCACACAGGCCGGATCGCAGTCGATATTTCGGGCTAAGCAAGTTTCGTAGTGCATTCCCTCACTGAACATATCTTCCCATTGCCGCACCATCCCTAAAAAACCGTTGTTAATGATGAAAGTTTTGATGGGCAGCCGATTAGCCGAGATGGTCGCCATCTCTTGCAGATTCATTTGGAAACTGCCGTCGCCGTCAATGCACAGGATAGTCTTATCTGGATTGCCGTAATAGGCCCCGATAGCAGCCGGCAAGCCGAATCCCATCGTGCCTAGCCCACCTGAGCTGACCCATTGGCGGGGTTCTTGGAAGTTGTAATACAGTGCTGACCACATCTGATGCTGGCCTACGCCGGTCACGACAATACTGGTTTTATTGCTCAACCGCGACAGTTCCTCAATGAAGTGTTGCGGCTTCACAAAATTCTCGCTGGGTTGATAACGCAGCGCCAGTTTTTCTTTCCAATCAGCAACACTAGCGAGCCAATCCGCTGTATTCCCGGCAGCGAGATCCTGAGCATTGGCATACTCCAGGAAATCTTTGACATTAGCGTTCAGCTCGTAAAGCGAGGCAATATTTTTGCTGATTTCGGCATGATCGATATCCACATGCGCGACCGTAATGCCCTTGCCGAATTCCCGCACCGCCACCCGATCATCGAATCGTGAACCGAGCGCCAACATGAAATCCGCTTCCTTCAACACTTTATTGGCCACTACCGTACCGTGCATGCCCGGCATGCCCAAAAACAAAGGATGATCGTGATTAACCGCACCCAGTCCCATAAAGGTTAAGGTGACCGGCAATTGGTACTTCTCTACGAACCGTTTAAGTTCTTTACCCGCATCGGAACCGATAATCCCGCCACCTGCCTTCACAACCGGTTGTTTGGCACTGACCAAAGCGTGCAGCAACGCTTGCGCTTTGGCTTCGTCGAAGGTGCTGGTCGGTGAGTAACTTCTGAACGGTCGGATTTCATGACTTTGGGTCGTTTTGGTCAAGAACACATTCTTACAGATGTCCACCACCACTGGTCCAGGGCGTCCCGTGCCGGCGAGCGTGAAAGCTTGCCTGAGCAGCGGCGCTAAATCTTTCACGTCCCTAATCAAATAATTATGCTTGGATACCGGCCGGGTGATACCGACCATATCGACTTCCTGAAAGGCATCGTTGCCGATCATGGCACTGGGAACCTGGCCGGTGATAAACACGCAAGGCAACGAATCCTTATAGGCATCCGCAATCGGCGTAACCAGATTAGTTGAGCCGGGTCCGGAGGTTGCCAACGCCACACCAATTTTACCGCTCACCCGAGCATAGCCTTCAGCGGCATGGCCCGCCCCGCCCTCCTGACGACACAGGACAAAGTTGGGGACTTGGGTACGATTGCGTAGCCGAGTGTTGAACTCAACATGAACGGGAATGATGGCGCCGCCGGTATGCCCGAAAATATGCTCCACCCCCAGTTCATTCAACACATCCACAAAGATTTCCGCACCACTTTTTTCCACTTTCACCGGCGCTGCTTGTTCCTCGGTTCGTTCAATCACGTGCGACATTTTCATTACCCTTAATTACATTCAGTTAGCAAAACGGTCCATGCAGCGTTGTTTATTCGTTCGGAGACGCCGTGGAACCTTATAACAACGCACTTTAACCCGCAGTAACGACTTCCCGCAAATAGCGAAATAACGCGCGTCTTGACCGGGGCGGTTTCTGGTGCAACTGCTCGCGAACTGCATTGCGGATCAAGTGCCGCAAATGTTGGCGATCAGTATCCGGATAGTGCGTTAAAAATTCGTTTAAACTGGCGGCATCTTCGGTGAGCAGTGCAGCGCAGAACTGTTCGATTTGGCGGTGTTGAGCAGTGTTCTGACCGGTTTTCAACCCATCCACAGCCAGTTGAATCGGCTCAGTATCGATCCGGCGCATGAGTTTCCCGATGAACTGTAACTGTCGTCGCCGCGCACCATGTCGGCGCATCTGCTGCGCTGCGTGTATGGCTTCGCGCAACTCGACCGGTAGCGGTATTTTCTCCAGCTGAACAGGAGTCAATGTGGTTAGTTGCTCCCCCAGCTTCTGCAAAGCAGTTGCTTCCCGTTTAAGCTGGCTTTTGCTGGGACCGCTGAAATCGTCATCGAAACGGTCATCCTCTTGCTCATCCGCTGTAGCCATATCCGCTGCTCGTCACAATTTTTTTCAGGATCATTGTCAGAATGGAATGATCTTTATCGTTATCAACGTTAATCACCTTCAACCACAGGTAATCCGATGTCAGCACCCGTACTGCAAACCGCACCACTCCCCGAACAGGCGCAACTCGAATCCCTGGTCGCTTATGCACTAGCTATCGCCGCCGAGCAGGGCGCAACCGCCGCCGAAGCCGCCGTCAATTGTAGCAGCGCTTTGTCGGTTACCGTCCGTCTGGGCGAGGTGGACACCTTAGAACAGCAACGCGACCGGGGGCTAGGAATCACCGTTTACCTCAACCAGTGCAAAGGCTCGGCCAGCACTTCCGATTGGAAGCGTGAAGCGGTGGCGGATACAGTGCGAGCTGCTTGCGATATTGCCCGTCATACCGGCGCCGACCCCTATTCCGGTTTGGCTGACCCTGAACAGCTCGCAAAAGAAGTGCCTGATCTTGATTTATTCTACCCTTGGGCGCTCAGCGCCGAACAAGCCATTGAATTGGCGATGGCTTGTGAAGCAGCTGCTCTGAGCCAGGACCAGCGTGTTCGCAATTCCGAGGGGGCCAGCGTGACTAGCACTCGCGGACAGGCAGTATACGGCAATTCTCACGGTTTTTGCGGTGGTTATCCGACTACTCGCCATTCCATCAGTTGTTCGGTAATCGCGCAAGATGACAGCGGTATGCAGCGAGATTATTGGTTTAGCTCGGCCCGCGATCGCGCCGATTTGGAAGCGGTGGAGGCAGTCGGGCAGCAGGCCGCTGAGCGGGCGGTACGGCGTTTGAACAGCCGCCGATTGAGCACCTGCCAAGTACCGGTACTGTTTGCACCCGAAATGGCACGCGGCGTATTCGGCCATTTTATCAGCGCTATTCGTGGCGGTGCTTTGTATCGCAAATCATCATTTCTCGTTGATCAACTGGGGCAGCAGATTTTTCCCGATTTCTTACGCATTCACGAACAACCGCATTTGCTCAAAGCCTTAGGCAGCGCCCCTTTCGATAGCGAGGGCGTAGCTACCCATACACGGGACTTGGTCACGGATGGCGTATTGCAGGGCTATGTATTGGACAGTTATTCAGCACGTCGACTCGGCATGCAAACCACCGGTAATGCCGGCGGCATTCACAATGTCAGCGTCGACTCCGGGACGCTCGATTTGACCGGATTGTTGCAGCAAATGGATACAGGGCTATTGGTAACCCATTTGATGGGTCAGGGGATCAACCCAGTGACCGGCGATTATTCGCGCGGTGCGGCCGGTTTCTGGGTCGAAGGCGGAGAAATCCGCTACCCGGTTGAAGAAATCACCATCGCCGGCAATCTGCGCGAGATGTTTGCCCACATCGTAGCGGTCGGCAACGATGTGGATAAGCGGGGTAATATTCGCTGCGGGTCGTTGTTGCTGGAACAGATGACAGTGGCTGGGCAGTCGTAAGGTGGAAAAGTTGAGTTCCAGCTTACCTCGTCTCACATGTTTCGATTGCCGCCACCGCCCGCTCGATGCGCTGCAGGGTTTTATCACGGCCCAGCAAAGTCAAGGTCACGTCAATGGGCGGCGACACCGCTTTACCGGATACGGCTACGCGCAGCGGTTGGGCCACTTTACCCAATTTCAAATCCAATTGTTCAGCGGTTTGTTGCACCGTGGTATGAATGAGTTCACCTTGCCATTGCGGTAGTTCGGCCAAAGCGGTGTTTAGCGCCGATAGCGGATCTTTGGCCGCCGCTGTTAGGTGTTTTTTGGCGGCGGTTTCGTCGTAACTCGCGAAATCCTGATAGAGAAATACGCTGGCTTGCGCCATTTCCTGCAGCGTCTTGGCACGCTCTCGGAACGCTTTGACGATTTCAGTTAGGGCCGGGCCTTGACTGGGGTCGATGCCTAATTGACCCATGTGCCAACTCAAATGGCGCGCCACATGGACAGGATCGCTGTTCTTCAGATAATGCTGGTTGAGCCACAGCAGTTTCTCAGTATTGAACGCAGAGGGTGCTTTATTGACGTTGGTGAGATCGAACAACTGAATCATTTCATCCAGGCTGAAAATCTCTTGGTCACCATGCGCCCAACCGAGCCGGACTAAATAATTCAGCAAAGCTTCCGGCAAATACCCTTCGTCTCGATACTGCATAACGCCAACCGCGCCATGCCGTTTCGACAGTCGTTTACCATCGGAGCCTAATATCATAGGGACATGGGCGTATTGCGGAATGGGTGCGCCCAATGCTTGCAGAATATTGATCTGGCGGGGTGTGTTATTGATGTGGTCATCACCGCGGATGACATGGGTGATGCCCATATCCATATCGTCCACCACCACGCAAAAATTATAGGTCGGGCTGCCGTCGGCGCGGGCGATGATCAGATCGTCCAATTCACTGTTGTTGATGATGATCTTGCCGCGAATCAAATCTTCAAGCACTACTGAACCATCCAACGGGTTCTTAAACCGTATCACCGGTTCTACGCCGTCTCGGGGTGGTCCCTGATAATCACGATAACGCCCGTCATAACGGGGTTTTTCCTTGTCAGCCATCTGTTGGCTACGCAACGCCTCCAACTCTTCTTTAGTGCAATAGCAATAATAGGCTTGGCCTGCTGCTAACAACTGTTGCAGCACTTCCCGATACCGTTCGAAACGTTGAGTCTGATAAAAGGGGCCTTCTTCGTAATCCAGGCCCAACCAAACCATAGCTTCCAGGATGGCGTTAACCGATTCCGGAGTGGACCGTTCGAGATCGGTATCTTCGATGCGCAGCACAAAAGGACCGCCGTGCTTGCGGGCGTAGAGCCAGGAGAATAGTGCGGTACGCGCGCCGCCGATATGAAGGTAACCGGTAGGACTAGGAGCAAAACGAGTTTTTATCATGGAATTTAGCAATGAAGCGATCAATAGTGCCGGGTATTTTAGCGTTTTTTTATGGGGCGCTGTTGGGGATATATAGCGTTTGCGGTCATATTAAAAAATCAACAAAATTAAGTATCAATACCTTCGCCAAATTTGGATTTTGACCATTTTTGCCAAATATGAGTTTTGAGGTCCATTGAAATCAACTGGTTAAAATTTCGACCAACCCGGATTTCACCCTTTTTCACTATTTGGCGAAGGTATTGAAGTATCGCTCACAAGTTTTGCTTTTATCGTGGAGACTATGAATCAATATCCCAATAATACACATCAACAATCTACTCGTTGTAGCTATTGAAGGCCGATTCCCATGCAACACAATGATCGCTGTATTTTCTGCAAAATCGCTCAGGGTGAAGCTCCGGCAACGACAGTGTATGAAGACGAGCTTACGCTGGCCTTCATGGATATCAACCCTGCTAGCGATGGACACTTATTGATCATTTCTAAGGAACACTTTGAGAATCTGTTGGTGATAGATGAAACCGCCTTAAACGCCGTAATGCAAACGACTCAGCGACTCGCCCGCGCCGTTCAACGCAGTATTATCCCGGATGGAATGCGGATATCACAATTTAATGGCGCTGCCGCCGGGCAAACGGTGTTTCACTATCACAATCACATTGTGCCGGTTCGGCAGGGTGAACGTCCAGGTGCTCACGGCCGTGGCCCCGGTAATTCGGAGGTGATTCAGCAGAACGCAGAACGGATTCGCCAAGCATTAGACGTCAGGTGACGGTGTAGACTGGTCAGCACCTTGCTGGTAAGCGTTTCCTTAACCTGCTATTTACGAAAGCTTGAAGGTATAAAAACCGCGTTCAAAGGGGTTTACAAAGTGGATAAGAGCAACTAGTATTGTTCGTCTTGGCCGAACGCGCCGAGCCGTTCTTTAACAGATCACTAAGTAGTTTGTGTGGGTGC
>JAZBPA010000282.1:0-17842 GCA_036351435.1 Candidatus Competibacteraceae bacterium | reverse complement strand
GGGTATTCGAGCATCGTTAGGCATTGGCTGCTAAACGCCTCGCTTCACCGGCAGCAAAAAACAGAGCGACAAGGAACGAGGTGCAGCGTTTTTTGCTGCCCAAGCACATGTAAATTGGCTCTACCAGAATTCCCGTGGTAACCCCAATATGTTGTGGTTTCATGTATAGCCGAAGAGCTGATACCCATTGAGGTCCAAGTGCAGCCGTTGAAACAAGTGGGTGAGGTTGAATAGCCCATAACAGCGTCGTTTTAAGACTTTGATCTTGTTATTAAAGCCCTCAACAAAGCCGCTGGTCTGGCGATCCAGAAAGTAATTGGTAATCTCATCCAAGTGATTATCCAGGGTCGTGAAGAACTTCTCGAAGCCGGGGATTGCCTGCAGGGTCACGAACGCGCGCCAGGCGTGCAGCCAGTCGGTGGCCTGAGCCTTAGATTGGGCTTGGTCGAAGATTGCCGTCAGCACCTCGCGCATCAAGTGGGCCGTGCGTAGGTTTGGGGCAAGTTCAAACACCTGCTCCAGCCGCTGGCGCTCAGATGGGGTTAACGCCGTCCAGGGTTTACGGAACACCCATAGCGTGCCTTTGACCTGCGCGTCATAGTCGGCTGAGGAGAGGGTCTGCTTGAGCCGTTTCACTTCCTGCTTGCGTACCGTATCAGCACAGTCCCGATAAGCGTTGGCGACGTGAAACCGATCCACCACCACGACTGCTTCGGGTAGTGATTCATGGGCGGCGTTCACAAAGCCCGTGTACATGTCCGTACAGACCTGGGTAATAGTCGCCTTCAGCCGTTCGGGAATGGCAGTTAAGAACGCTGCTACCGTTTCTTTACTACGGTCCGGCAATACCGCCAGCAAGGTGAGTGATCCTGCCTCAGTGCGGCTGGTAATGATCGTGACAAAGTCCCGATGGCCCTTACGCAACGCAATCTCATCAATCCCGATGACGTCCAGATCGGTCAATCGGTTCCAGTCCACGGCCTGGGCCAGATGCCGCTCAATAATCCCTTCCACTGCTGCCGGTGTCAGCGCCTGTTTACGACTCACATCCACCACCGTGCTGTTGATCAACGCCCGCAGCATGTCGTGTTCAAAGGCTTGGGTATGGGGACTGTTGGTTTCATACCAGGCACAGCGCTGGGTCGTCGTCGGATTCCCCTGGCAGTGCGGGCAGCGGTAGCGCCGGGGGCGAATCTCCAGGTACACGCGGCGTTCGAAAATCGGCAGATGACGTAATCGCACCGGCTGGTCATGGCCATGGAATTGACTAATCTGCCGTCCACAACGCCGACATTGCGTACTGTCCACCGTGCTTTCCACTCGAATGATTAGATCGCCTGGCGCCGTGTAGTCACTACCCAACACCCGGATATCCGGCAAATTCAGTAACGTTTGTAGCAGATGGTCCATCGTCGTTTAGCCTGTGAATCGATTATAATGCGGTTAGCTTCTCACTCCTCTGGCACAAGCGCTAGACAACAACATATTGGGGTCTTCACGGGAATTCTGGTAGAGCCCCATTGAGACCACGTTCCACTTCTTGGGCTAGTCGCTTTACCGTGCTCACCTTCGGTTCATCCCCTCATCGCGTCAAGTCCGCTTTAGCTTAGCTCAAAACTGATAGGTGTTAAGGGGCCATAGCTAAGCATCAGCGGTTGCCAGACGCGAGTAGTTTCGCTTCCGGCAACCGACGCAGTGTAAGCATGGCCCAGACGCCGAAAGCCGGACCAGGCACGAGTACCAAGAATACATAGCGCCAACCCAACAGTTCCAACAGCAGCGGAATGAGAAAAATAGTCACTGCGGTCAGCAAAAAACCCAGACTCGTCTGTATGGTTAGCGCGGTACCCACATAGCGCGGATCACTGAGTTCACTGACCGCAGCACTGAACTGTGCAGAATCGGCAACTACCGCAAAACCCCATACCAGGCATAGTGCAGTCAACAACATGGGATGATCGAACAGCAGCCCTGCCAACCCGCAACACACTCCAGAAACCAGTAGGCTGATGCTGGTCACCAGCGTACGACCAACCCGATCAGCATAAATCCCCGCCAGCAATGCACCGGCAGAACCGGCAGCTACCGTTGCAAATCCGGCCAGCCGCGCCGTGGTCGTAGACCAACCCATGTGATCGTAACTGGCAATCAAGAACAACGGCACCCAAGCCCACATCGCATAGAGTTCCCACATATGACCGAGATAACCGAAGTTGGCCAAGCGGGTTGGCCGATGACGCAAAGCATCCAAAGCATAACGCCATGCGAATGGCGCACGGCCTTGTAGGTGGGGACCGGGACGAAACAACAAGGCAACCAGCAAGGCACCTGCCAATGCCAGCCAACTAGCCCCATTTAACACGGTCTTCCAGTCCGGCATGCCGCCACTATCAGGCAACGCATTGAGCAGATGCGGCAATGACGCGCCGAGCGTAAGCGCCCCCACCAATAACCCGATGCCGAAACCGCGATCTTCTTTACACCACGTCGCCACCAATTTCATACCCGGCGGGTACACCCCCGCAATACCGAAACCGGTGAGGAAGCGCAGCACCAGGGCGGTATCGTAATCTGCGTTCAAGATGGGGATGAGTGCATTAGCGAGGGTTGAGAGTAGCGCGCTGGCTACCAACATCCGGGTTAGGTCGAAGCGGTCGGCCATATTAAGGATTGCACTGACCAGAGCGCCAGCGACAAACCCGAGTTGTACACTCATAGTCAGCCAAGCACGCTGACTGCCGTTCAGTTCCCAAACTTCGGCCAATTGAGGTACCACCGCTGAAGCGGAAAACCAGAGCGACTTAACCAATAATATGCCAACTGCGAGAATGGCTAGATTAAAGGCTTTGGGGGTGAGTGGTTTCATTAGCACTGATCATTGAAGAAACTGGCAGAAGTTCGACATTGGGGTTTGACGCAGTCAATCCCACGCCTCTGGTTATTTATAGTAGATGCTAGGGCGATCACGCTATATAGTTGGCCCCGAAAGATACTCAGCTCATTGGCGGGGCGACTATATAATCATGGCGGCGCAAATGCCAAATGAAAAAGAGCTCGCTTGCTATGACTAATCTTCACCCACAACACTGGAATGCTAATCACTACGCAAAAAATGCTCGCTTTGTCGCCGATCTCGGCGCGCCGGTCGTGGAATGGCTGGCACCGCAACCGGGCGAACACATCCTTGACTTGGGCTGCGGCGATGGAACATTAACCCTCAAACTGGTTGACCTGGGTTGCGATGTGGTCGGGGTCGATGCCAGTCCTGAAATGATCGCTGCAGCGCAGATGTTGGGGCTTAATGCACAGGTCATGGCCGGACAGAACTTACACTTCGATAACGAGTTCGACGCCGTGTTCTCCAATGCCGCATTGCATTGGATGCCCAATCACCACAGCGTCATCGCAGGAGTTCGGCGGGCACTCAAACCGGGTGGACGCTTTGTTGCGGAAATGGGCGGTTATGGCAATGTTGCCGCTATCGTTACAGCCATTGAATCTGCGCTTGCTGCGCGCGGAATAACTGTCGCGAATCCTTGGTATTTCCCTCGCCTAGAGGAATATCAGAAACTCCTTGAGACCGGTGGCTTTTCGGTAGAACGCATTACGCTTTTTCCCCGCCCTACCCTGCTGCCCGGCGATGTAGGGGGATGGCTTGAGACGTTCGCCAAATCTTATACTGCTGCTTTACCGGCAGCCGACAGAAAAGCATTCATTGCCGAGGTCGTCGAAGCATTGCGTCCGGTATTTACCGATAAGCAGGGAGTTTGGGTGGCTGACTACGTGCGCTTGCGTTTCTCCGCCACGAAGTCGAAAACTGTAACCTGACACGATAAGCGGGGTGAGCCATGGGAGATTTCTAAGATGGTCTGGCGGAAATGTACTAACTCGTTTTAACTCGCGGTGTAGTCCATGATCCATTGGGGTTTATACGGATTTCTCAATTGAAGGAATGGGTATACAACTATCGTCAGAGGTATAAATGATGACTGAAGTACACTCAGGGTGTTGCAACCGTAAGAGTGCTCCCAGCTATAATGACCTGATCGCCAGCACTTGGCGACATGCTGACGGTGGTATCGAAAAAGGACCATCTTTGCTGCGGGAGTTAGTTCGCTACGCCACGTTAGCCGCTAATAGCCACAATACTCAGCCTTGGCGCTTCAAGCTGGATGCGGAGCAAATCATAATACTGCCGGATTTCAGTCGACGGTGCACTGCTGTTGACCCCGATGACCATCATTTATTTGTAAGTCTCGGCTGTGCAACCGAGAATCTGGTACTCGCAGCTCAAGCGCACGGCCTGCACGCACACGTGGCGTTACCCGGACCATCAGAAGACACGATTCGGATTGATCTGGAAACTTCAAAATCGGCAGAATCGGTCATGTTCCATGCCATTCCCGAACGCCAATGTACGCGAGCGACCTACGACGGCAAGGCGGTTCCAACCGAACAACTCACTGAGCTTGAGGCTATCGCGCAAGATGAGGGGGTTTCGGTACAGGTATTTACCGATCACCAGCAAATGGAAAAGATTCTCGACTATGTCATTGCCGGTAATAGCGCGCAGATGAAGGATGAAGCTTTTATTCGAGAGCTGAAGCACTGGATTCGCTTCAACGAATCCGCTGTTGTTGAACATCATGATGGTCTGTACGCTGCATCATCCGGCAACCCGACGCTGCCCAGTTGGCTGGGAAATCTCGTATTGAAGTTCGCGCTTACTGAAACGCGGGAGAATGACAAATATCGCGAGCACATTCGCAGCTCGCCCGGCATCATTGCTTTCAGTTCGACACACAATGACAAGAACAATTGGATTCGGGTCGGCAGAAGCTACCAACGGTTCGCACTGCAAGCGACAGCTTTCGGGGTGCGGCACGCACACATCAACCAAGCCGTGGAAGTTCCAGAAGTGCGCGCACAATTTGCCCAATATCTCGGTATTGGTGACCAGCGCCCTGACCTGCTGGTGCGTTTCGGTTATGGTCCATTAATGCCGCGTTCCGTACGGCGTCCGATTGATCAAGTGTTGCTCTAGGCAAGGTGTTCCATGTCAAAAGTGCTGATTGCTTACTCCACTGGTGAGGGACAGACCGCTAAAATTTGCCGAGCGCTATCTCGGCAATTCCAAGAAGCTAGCCACGAAGTGGAGTTGTCCGAATTACAATCTCACCACCCTGAGCTCAATGTGCAGCGCTTTGATGCAATCATTGTTGCGGCTTCGGTACATGCCGGCAAACACCAAAAAAGTGCCGCCCACTTCGTCACAAACAACATCGACGTGCTGCGTTCAAAACCTACCGCGTTTGTTTCAGTGGGACTAGCCGTTGTCGCCACTGAAGCGGCCGGTCGAAAGCGTGCTGACGAACAGGTTAGCTCATTCCTGAAGCAGGTTGATTGGGAACCTGATCTCATAGAGACCCTGGGCGGTGCCTTTCGTTATTCAGAATTCTCGGCGATCAAACGGTGGATTTTTAGGCTGTCACAGCGGCTGTTCCGCAAGGATCTGGATCGGCAAGGCTGGCCCGATGTAACGGCTGATAACGAGTTTACCGACTGGGATGAACTACGGCGTTTCGGCACTGCATTTGCGGCTAAACTGTGATTGAATCATCTCTATTTGAATGACCTCAGTGCCTCGCTCAAAATTCCACAACACGATCTTGATGTTTGATCAATAGGGCAATGAATTCATCTAAGGGCAGAGGGCGGCTAAAAAGGTAGCCTTGAAATTTCTCGCATCTGTATTGACGCAGGTATTGAAGTTGCTCGGTCGTTTCTACGCCCTCAGCAACCACATCAAGCCCCAGATTATGCGCTAACGCCAATATGGAATTTATGATGGCCTCATCTTTTTGACTCACCCCGAGGTTCTGCACAAAAGAGCGGTCGATCTTAAGCGTATGAACAGGGAAGCGTTTGAGGTAGGCGAGCGAAGAGTGCCCGGTACCAAAATCGTCGATGGCAATACGCAGACCCATTTCACGCATCTGATTCAACAGGGCTAAGCTTTCCTCAAGACCTTGCATCGCCGTGGTTTCGGTCACTTCGATCTCCAAGTTTTGAGGTTCTAAAGCTGAGTCTTCTATCGCCTGCCTTATTGTTACCAATAATTGTGGATTCCGAAATTGCAACGCAGAGATATTGACTGCGACGCCTGTTGAAAAGCCCAACTCACATATGGATTTGATATCCTTGCATGCTTTGCGGAATACCCATTCCCCGATCGGCAGAATCAAGCCGGTTTCTTCAGCTATTGGTATGAATTGATCCGGCCCTATCCATCCCTCAGCGGGGTTCTGCCAGCGAAGCAGAGCCTCGGCAGCAACTATCCTACCGCTGAGGATGTCAATTTGCGGTTGGTAGTAAAGCTCAAACTCATCACGTTCCAACGCCCGGTGAAGTTGGCTTTCCAACTGTAGCCTAGCAAAGGCGGTCGCATTTAGCTCTTTAGCATAAAATTGATAGTTATTACGTCCTTTGGCTTTGGCGTGATACATCGCCGTATCAGCATTTTTCATTAAATCGTCGATAGTTACACCGTCTCGCGGTTGTATGGCGATACCGATGCTCGCTGTCACCCGTAAACTATTATCATTTAAAACAAAAGGCGCGGCTAATTTAGCAAGTATCTTCTCTGCGACGGTTATAGTTGTAGACAAGGCTTTCTGTTTATCAGTGTCCGGGATCACCACAATGAACTCGTCACCACTTAAACGTCCTACAGTATCGCTACGCCGGATTGATTGTGGCAGTCTTTGGGCAAGTTCTTTCAGTAGCAGATCGCCAGCATTATGCCCCAAAGAATCATTTATTTTTTTGAATTGATCAATATCAATGAACATTACTGCTGTACACGTGTTATAACGTTTAGCTCTGGAAATCGCCTGATTGAGCCGATCAGTAACCAGCAAACGATTAGGTAAGTTGGTTAATGCATCATAGTGTGCTTGATGATAAAGTTTTTTCTCCCAAGAAGATTTGGAAAGACCAATGGCGATACGATCAGAAAACTCTCGTCCTAAAGCAATATCACTATCAGAAATATTTTGTACGTGCTTGTATGCAATGCAAATCACCGCTACTAAATTTTCCTCAACCATAATAGGAAGCAAGAAAAACCTACAAATATTTGTTTCTTCCATTGGCGTTAAATATGAGTTTATTTTATTATCAGCTCGATGCAGCAAATAGTTTCTGTTTTCAATTAATTCATCTATCTGTTGATCAGATACTTTCACCTCGAACGAAGAGCTTTTATCATGAGAACCCTGGTCAGCCACAAATAAACGTGATGAGCCATTATTGACCTCTTCAAGGATCAACATGCCGACCCGATCACATGGAACTAATTCCTGAAAATGAGTTAAAACAAAATCAACTACATTGCGTACTGTGAAGCGACCTAAAATCAATCGATCAATTTCTGCCATTGTTTGTAGTATTTTGATCTTCTTAGATAAAAGACCGGACATCTCATTAAATGAAGCACCAAGGAGTTCGAATTCGTCGTGACTGTGAACCTTTACTTGCTCTGTAAATTCTCCACGACTGACTCGCTGTATCCCGCTCATCAGCGCTTCAAGTGGCAATAAGGTTTTACGGATCGTCTTAATGCTCAAAAACAGGACTGAGAGAATTGCCAGAACAATAACAGCACTATAAGTGCGAAGAAAATCGGTTACGGATGCCCTGGCTTCAATAGCGGGTTGTGTAGTTATAACTGTCCAGTAGGAAGTAAAAAATCTAGGCTCGGTAAAAATTGACCAATAATAAACTATTGCTTTCTTATTATTAATATCCCAATCGATACTACCCGATGATGGTACAGCCAACTGTTCATTTAAAGACTTTGGGAGCCATGACGCTTCTCCGCTGGCACAATGAATCGCATCATTAAACTGGTTTAATATACAGAGAGAGGTTGCAGGCTCCAGAATGTCTCCATTCTCCCAAAGATAGTCGCGGCGGATTTCTCCAATCAGAATACTATGCTTTTTATTGGGCGAATTCAGTAGTTTGAATAAAAAGACCTGCGCTTGATAATTTTCAGAAATAACACTCAACAATAATGAGTTTTCTTGTGCTAAGTGATCAATTTGAGGTTTGCTAAGAAATATTTTTTTCTGGCTGCTGGGCAAAACGATTTGATCATCAGTGACACTAGCTATCATAAATGTTTTAAATCGTTCATTGACTTCTTTATCTAGCTGATTTTTCTCTAATATTTCTTTGTTGAGCGAGTCAGCTACTCTGGTGATTTCTGCTTCAAGAAATAACAACCTGTCATATAACAGCATGCCGTAGTTTTTTGAGGTCGCATGCAATTGTTGCAAGACTTTTTCATTCAAAACTGTACTGATTTTATTTAGAGATATTGCAGAAAATAACCCAACAGGGACCAGCGAGGAGAGGATAAAAAAAAGAAATATTCTTCGGCCAATTTTGCTATGGAATGGGGTTATTTCAAGCCTCATTATATTTCTTATCGCTAATAGTCAGATGCCAGGCCTACAAATCCTCCATTGTTGGCTCGAACAATATCATCTCGGCTCGCCTTAGCCGTCAGAGGTGAGACCGATTTTCCATCTTCACCCATGCTGTAAAGATCATAATCCGAGTTGATCGGATTTAATTTCTTATCTTTACGTACCTTGCCTTTGCCCTTCACAGTAGCAATATTCAAATATTGATAAGGATTTCCCCAGGGATCTTCCGCTGGATATTTTCCCGTTAATTCGGTAAGGGAATCTGGATTCTTAAAATTGCTTGTATAATACCGTTGGATAATAAGCTCAATGAGATGAATGTCGTGTACTGCTTGGTCAGTTTTTAACCCTTTGATGTAGCTTGAATACGTGGGTACGGCCAGGGCTACGAGAGTCGCTGCAATCGCGAGCGCTATGAGCAGTTCGACGAGGCTAAAGCCAGCTTGTTGAATGTGATCGTTCGGATGCTGTTTGCAAAGCAGGGGTCGGGTCCTAAAAAAGCTGTGGTAATTCATCTGACATAATCGACTATTAAGGAAACGTTCTGCCAGAGCAACTTTTTTAATGCTGCTTTGGGTTGTGGGCTACCCAAAGCAACGTTTCCTTCCCCCACTTTGGGCGAATAAGTGCTAAGTCACCCTGTGTCTATTTTTGACTTTTCTGGCCAATGCTTAGTGCACAAGCCGCAATTTTCTCTAAACATTGGAAAATATTACAAAGATAATGCTTTAACAATAATTATAGGCACAATCTCTTAATTTTTTTTGTAACATTTTGTAACAACTTGCAACCAACGCTACAGATCAGAACTACACAACATTGGTTATCACTTTACTGTAGCTGACCAACCCATTTGATATCGGTGCATGGCTAAGTGCTCGACTGGGCGTTACGGGCTGAGGTACGTCTGGCGAACCAGAAGGTGAGCCCGGCAGCAGCAATCAAGAGTGGAGTAGCACCCATATTCACAGCCGTCCAGCCCAGACCGTTCAACAACCCACCCGAAGCGAAGGCGGCAAGTGTCGCAATGCCGGCAATCATCATCTCGGCAGCGCCTTGAACCCGACCACGCTCTGCTGGCCGGTGCGCGGCGGCAATCATCGTGGTACCAGCCACGTACATCAGATTCCAGCCGATTCCAAGTAAAGCGAGGGCAATACCAAAGTTCGTGAGCTCAATCCCGCTGGCAGCAACTATCACGCTTAGACATAAAATAGTTGCGCCGATCATTCCCACAGTGGCGGCACCCCAACGATCGATCAGCTGGCCGCTGAAAAACGAAGGAACGAACATGCCGAGCACATGCCACTGAATCACCGAGGCGGCAGCAGCCACCGGATAACTACACGCTACCATAGCGAGCGGCGTAGCCAGCATGACCAATATCATTGTCCCGTGGGCGATACCGGCGTTGACGATGGCGAAGATGAATATCGGCTGGCGGATAATCTCACTGAATGGCCGACCTGCAGCGTTTTCTTCACCACTCATCGGCTGTGGTTCAGTGAGAACAACAATAAACGCAACGGCGACAATGCTTAACACCGAAACCAGCAGAAATGACCCCGCAAACAGTGCCGGGAAAAACAGATCCTTCGACCAGACCGACAGGCTCGGCGCTACCAAAGCTGCAACTATACCGCCGGCCATAACGGTGGATACAGCCCGGCCCCGTCGTTCCGGCGCGACCGAGTCAGTCGCGGCCAACCGGTAATATTGACCAATGGCTTGATAAAGCCCGAGAACCCCATTCCCCAGACAGAACACCATGAAGTTGCCGGCAAAGATTCCCCCGGCACAGATCAAGCCGCCGATTAGGCCCGCTAACGCGCCCAGCAAAAAACCGGCCCGGCGTCCGAAACGTTGCATGAGCAGTGATGCCGGGCGAGTGACAAGGACCGTGACGAGCGCGAGGATACCAGCGGGCAGAGTGGCAAATGCCTTGTGTTCCGCCAACATTTGGCCCACCAGCCCGGACATGGTGATGCCGATCATCAAGGCGCTCCAGAAGAGCGCCTGACAAACTGACAGTAGTAGTACGTTCCGTTCTTCGCGCAATAGCCACATGATTACGTACTCCTCAACCGTTGTGCGCAGTGAGCAGGGTTCGGAAACGCCGCCGATAGTCCTGTGGGGCAACTTTAAGCTGGCGCTGAAAAACCCGACGCATGGTTTCAGGATGACCGAAACCACACTGTTCGGCGATCACCGTCAAGGGCGCGGCGCTATCTTCAAGGGCGCGACGAGCAGCGTCGATACGCGCTCGCTCGACGAACTTTGCCGGCGTTAATCCGGTTTCCCGGGCGAATACTCTAGCGAAATTGCGTGGGCTCATGGCCGCTTGCTCGGCCAAGATTTCAACCGTAAGATCATCAGCCAAATGGTTGAGGACCCAGTGTTGCAAGCCGCCTAGTAGGGTCCGTTCAGCTACCTGAGCCTCCAGATGAGCGCTGAACTGCGATTGGCCTCCGGGTCGCTTCAGAAAAACGACAATCTCACGGGCAGTCGCCAGGGCCGTTTCTCGACCACAATCCTCTTCAAGTAAGGCCAGCGCTAAATCCATGCCTGCGGTCACCCCGGCTGAGGTATAGCAAGAACCATCACGCACATGGAGCGCATCGGGTTCGACCGTGATCGCCGGGAACGACGCTGCCAGATTGCTGCATTGGCGCCAATGGGTTGTGGCTCTGCGACCATCCAGCAACCCGGCGGCGGCCAGGATAAAAGCGCCGGTGCAGATAGAACCAAAGCGACGTACCCGCGATGCCATGCAGCGCAACCAAGTCAGCATCTGCTCGTTCTCTGCCACAGCTGCAGCGCCCTCACCACCGGCCACCAGTAACGTATCCACCCCACTTGACACTTGCTTGATGCCGCGCCGGGCAACCAAATCAAAACCGGCGGACATCGCAATAGGTCCGGCTTGCGGACCCACGATCTCAGTGACATAAGCGATTCGCGGCGCAGGGTTATTTGCTGCCATGTATAGCCGCATATAACGGCTAGCCGATGCAAACACCTGCAACGGACCGACTACATCAAGGCTGTTCGCTCCCGGGAAAGCTAGTACCGCAATGTGCTTAGTGGGCCACCGGCTTGATGGTGTAGACATGGCAATCTCCATGAGCGTATTCAATGACCGCAGTCTAGCGAGCCCAACTTTTGGCAGCAATGTCAAATATCCAACATTTTCTGCCAAAATATATTGATGCTGATCTCACGCACCTTCTACCTAAGCTTCCTCAACTCCTTGCTGACACCGCAAGAACTTGTGATGTGGCGCTGCTGGTGGGATCATGAAAAGAAACCATTGATCAAGGATTGAACCACCATCAAGGTAACAATATGTCCGCAAAAATCGAGCTTGTCATACAACCGCAAAACCATGATTTAGGCGGCTTCGAGGTCCGGCGGGTGTTGCCTTCTGGGCGTCGCGCCATGGTTGGTCCCTTCATTTTCTTCGATCACCTGGGGCCAGCCGTTTTCGATCCCGGCAAGGGAGTCGATGTGCGACCGCATCCTCACATCGGGCTGGCTACGGTGACTTACCTGTTCGAGGGTGAATTGCTGCATCGTGATAGCTTGGGTTTCGTGCAGACCATTCGTCCCGGCGACGTTAATTGGATGACAGCGGGTAGCGGTATTACACATTCTGAGCGCACCGGGCCGGAAGAACGTGCCAAGTTGGCTCGATTACATGCACTTCAAATATGGATAGCGCTACCGAAAGCCGCAGAGGAAACCGAACCCAGCTTTCATCATCATCCGGCATCCGCATTGCCACTGATCGAACAAGATGGTGTTCAAATGCGATTGATTGCTGGTGCGGCTTTCGGACAACGATCTCCTGTCAAGACATTCTCGGCTATGTTTTATCTGGATGTGCAAGTGCCAGCGGGGCGCTCTGTTGCGTTATCTGCCGACCTCGGGGAACGGGCGGTTTATGTGGTAGACGGTGCGGTCGAAATCGATAACCAGCACTTCGAAACCGGGAAGATGATTGTGTTGCAGCCGGGAGTGGAAGGCAAGATCTACGCGGCGAAAGCAGCTCGGATCATGCTGCTGGGCGGTGAGTCGCTGGAAGGTCAACGACATATCTGGTGGAATTTCGTTTCCAGCTCTAAGGAAAGAATCGAACAAGCAAAAGCGGATTGGTCCGCAGGCCGCTTTGCCCCGGTACCGGGCGAAACCGAATTTATTCCCTTACCAGAGCAATGATCAGCCCGGACTCGCAATGAAAACCATAGGACTGCTTGGCGGAATGAGTTGGGAGAGTACCGAACTCTACTATCGCTTGATCAATGAGGGTGTTAAACGAAGGTTAGGTGGGCTTCATTCCGCGCGGATTGTGCTGGTAAGCGTGGATTTTCAAGAAATCGAGCAGCTACAGCACGCAAACCAATGGCAACAAGCAGGTGATCTGCTGGCTAAGTCGGCACGACAGATCGAAGCGGCGGGAGCTGATTTCTTGCTCATCTGTACCAATACTATGCATAAAGTAGCGGCACAGATTGAACGGGCTATTACAATTCCTATCCTGCATCTCGCCGATGCGACCGCTGAAAGAATCAAACAACAAAACATGCAGACCGTCGGATTACTGGGCACTAATTTCACGATGGGGCAGGACTTTTACAAGGGTCGCTTAATTGAAAAACATGGCTTAACCGTGATTGTACCCTCAGCGGAAGACCGACAAGTCATTCATCAGGTTATTTATGACGAGCTTTGCCTAGGCGTGGTCAAAGACGAATCCAGGGAGCACTATTTGAAAATTATGCGGAAAATGCGAGAAAACGGTGCTGAAGGCATCATCGAAGGCTGTACGGAAATTATCATGCTGGTCCAGCAACAACATATCGACATTCCTCTGTTCGATACCACAGCCATTCATGCGGAAGCAGCCGTTCTAAGGGCGCTAGCATGAACCGGCCTAACTTAAGCTGGGTCCGCGCCTACACGGTGGTCCGTAGCGCCCTTCCACAGCTAATCCTATACGACTTAGTGTTCAAGGTTGTCGGTTTGGTGTTGCTAACGCCATTGACCGTTTGGACCTTGGAGAATTTGCTTGCCCGTTCCGGCGCCCTCGCGGTGACTAACGCCGACATCGCTGGTTTTCTGCCGACGCCGAGTGGGTTGTTGTTCCTGGTTTCGGCTGGCACGTTAACGCTAACCACGCTGTTTGCCGAGCAAGGCGGGCTGATGCGCATCACCGCTGCTGCTGATCATGACCGGAAACTACATTGGCTGACTGTTCTGGCTGACATCCTGCGTTCCTTACCCCGATTGCTCGGCACCGCTTTCGCTCAGGCCGGTTTGATTTTGCTGATTATCTTGCCGTTAGCCGCTGTCGGCGCGCTGACCTACCTCGGTCTGCTGACCGGGCAGGATATTAACTGGTATCTGACCGAACGCCCGCCGGCTTTCTGGGTTGCCATTACGATAGGATTAGTGCTGGCCGGCATCGGTTTGGTCTTGCTGTCGCTGGTCTTAGTCCGTTGGTCGTTATCGGTACCAGTTACCCTGCACGAGGGTTTAACTGGATTTAAAGCGCTGCGCCGATCTCGCGCATTGGTTGCCAGCAACAGTTGGCGTGTCGCTCGTTTGGTACTCGGCTGGATTTTATTGACGACAATCGTTTCGGCATCGCTGATTGCCTTATTTGGTGAATTTGCCGAGCTACTGCTGAAGGTGTTTCCCGGCACCCGTGCGCAAATTCTAATTACCGCAATACTTCTTGGCGTCTTGACGCTGACCAGCGCATTGCTGTCATTTGTTGCCTATGCCGGCTATAGCTGGATTGTTGTGCGGTTGTATTTGGAACTTGCCGGTGAACAGGTCGATGCCGATCTGATTGAGCAACCTTCGGCGATAATTCTGCGTAACGGACCCACTGTTATTACCGTCGGACTGGTTCTCGCACTCGGAGTCGCCGCTCTCATGACACATCGTCTTATCGAAGATTTAGCCCTTGGTCGCGCCGTGCAAGTCACCGCCCATCGCGGCAGTTCTGTACTGGCCCCGGAGAATACTCTGAGTGCCATTCGCCAAGCAATCGAAGACGGGGCGGATTATGCCGAGATAGATGTTCAGGAAACCGCTGACGGTAAGCTGGTCTTGCTCCACGACAGCGACCTGTTACGCGTCACCGGCACACCGCATCGAATATGGGAAGTTGGTTATGCTGAGATTGCCGATTTGGATGCCGGCAGTTGGTTTTCCGCCGAGTTTGCCAACGAGCGGATTCCGACTTTAGCAGAGACCATAGAGATCGCTCGTGGTCAGATCCAACTCAATATTGAGCTTAAGTATAATGGCCATGACCAGCAGCTCGCTGAGCGCGTCGTCGCCGCGGTCCGCGACGCTGACTTTACCGATCAATGTATCATCACTTCTCTGGATTATTCCGGTCTACAAACAGTTCGCCAAATTGCCCCGGAGCTCAAGGTCGGCCAGATCGTCACCGTTGCCATCGGTGATCCCAAACACTTGGATGTTGATCTGCTCAGCATGGAGGCTCGGCGAGCAACTCCGCAAGCAGTGCGCGCTAACCGTGCCGCCGGTCTGGAGACCCACGTCTGGACAGTTAATGACCGCGCTCAAATGCAACGTATGATTGAGCGCGGCGTAACCAATATCATCACCGATGATCCGGTTCTGCTGCGTTCAGTCATTGACGAACGTAGCCAGCATAGCGACGCCGAGTTATTGTTGTTGGCACTCAGTGCGCAGCTCAAGGAATGAGGCCGGTTTGTCAAGCAACCGGTTTACTCCAGCTGGCAACTTTTCAAACCACTGGTACGGTTTCTTGCCACTGCCAGAAAACCGCCAGTAGTCGGCTATTGATGGATTAACGTGGGTTACTATGGCACGATTTATTACCACTCACGCTTTATCAAAGTCATTCTTGTCCCGCTATACTTTTCGATATACCCCTCTTCAAGTGTGTGAAACCGGGCAATGAAGCGCCTGAGCTAACCTGCCGCTAGCAAGCTGGCATAGGGGTTGCTCTAACTGAATGCAACCGCTCTGCTTATCCGCGGAAACCCACCAAAAACTAGGAGTGATCGCCATGCTCATCGGTATACTGAAAGAAATCAAACCCCAAGAAAATCGCGTTTGCATGACCCCTGCCGGCGTAGAAATTATGAAAAAGAACGGCCATGACGTCCTGGTCGAGACCACAGCCGGTGAACGTAGCGGGTTTAGTGATGACGACTACCGTGCGGTCGGAGCCGAGATCGGCTCTTCACCCGCTGATGTCTTCGCCCGCGGTGATATGGTAATGCACGTAAAAGAGCCCCAACCCTCGGAATATCCGATGATCCGCCCCGGGCAAACGGTATTCACCTATTTCCACTTCGCTGCTTCCCGCGATCTTACCGAAGGGATGATGAAAACTGGCGCGACGTGTATCGCCTACGAAACTATTACCGATGCCCGTGGAACTTTGCCGTTATTAACGCCCATGAGTGAAGTCGCTGGTCGGATGGCGACGCAAGAAGGCGCTAAGTATGCTGAACGTACGTTTAACGGACGGGGTATTCTGTTGGGTGGTGTTACCGGTGTTGCTCCTGCAAAAGTGCTGGTGATCGGCGGTGGTGTTGTCGGTACTAATGCTGCGCAGATGGCTTGCGGGCTAGGTGCTCAAGTTTACTTACTTGATACCAGCCTGGATCGGCTGCGTTATCTCTCAGAAGTAATGCCGAAGAACTGTTTTCCTATGTACTCGACCCCTGCGGCCATTCGTGAGCTGTCCCGGGAGGCGGATGTCATCGTCGGCGCTGTCCTGGTTCATGGTGCTAAGGCCCCGCATTTGATCACGCGTGAAATGCTGAAAACCTTGAAGAATGGCACTGTGTTGGTGGACGTTTCCATCGACCAAGGCGGTTGCTTCGAAACTTCTCGGGCTACCACTCATGCCGAACCGACCTATGAGGTAGAAGGGGTCGTGCATTACTGCGTTGCCAATATGCCCGGAGCCGTCCCATTAACTTCTACCATGGCTCTGACCAACGCGACCCTGCCTTATGCAGTGAAATTGGCCAATCAAGGCTGGAAGGCAGCAGCCAAGGAAGATGAGCACATTCTCAACGGGGTGAATGTCGTAGATGGCAAGGTCACCTACCAGAATGTAGCCGACGCTTTCGACATGGAGTATGTGCCGGTATCGAATTTTCTATAATAGTATGATCGGAATGACTAACGAGGCCCCTCTCCGGGGGCTTCGTTGCCCGGACTACTTACATAGTCCCGTAGTTCTAGAGTGATATGGTTCCTTCGCCTTTACCATACGTTGCATGGCGTAATTGTGCGCCTCTTGCGATTCGAGTAAAACTTGTTGCCAGGTCATCGGCGCTACGCCCACGACGAACCCAAGTGTCATGACAACGACCAGCAATTCGCCGACGAGCTTCGGCGGCGCGGGTAGAGGAATATCCATCCAACGACACGTGGTACCGATGCCCAGGCCGGGCAAAATCCCGGTGATTGGGCCGAGCACCATCTCGGCAATTGAATCCATCATGATTCGTGCTCCTGTTTCGATGCGTTGGCTCCGGTGGGAAGGTAATCTTCACAACAACCCCTCTTTGCCATCCGGCACCAGCGCTCAAATCGTGATCACGGCTGTTCTTCTAGGGATTTTGATACTAATGTGCGCTGCTGTAATTCGTCGCCTATGCGGGCTATAGCTGGATCGTGGTGCGGCTTTATCTTGAACTGGCCAGTGAGCAGCTTGATGCTGATTTGGCTGACGATTCATCTGCTAAGGCCCTGCGAATCGGTCCCACTTTCTTGGCTGTGGATTTACTCAGCATGGAGGCACGCCGTGCTCTCGCATCAGTTGTCTTCGAACAGACTACCCGCGACCCAGTCGTCATCACTTGATGCTTCACGGTCAGCCCCTCCACTGACGCTGCTCGTAAAGCCGCTGGCGGTGTTGTTCTCTCCCCCGCTGACGCTGCTTGAATCGCTGCTGGCGGTGTTGTCAAGCCCTCCGCTGACGCTGCTAAGGACGCCGCTGGCGGTGTTGTTCTCCCCCCCGCTGACGCTGCTAAGTTTGCCGCTGGCGGTGTTTTCCAACCCCCCGCTGACGCTGCTGAAGAAACCGTTGATGATGTTTCGTTCTCCAGCGACCAGACCGCCAAATTGGGGATAGGAGTGGTCTGGACCGATTACGAGATTATGCGATCCGGTCTTTTGAAGAGCATCCCAAAGCTCACCGGCTCCTTCACAGCTCGCTTCATCGGCATATTCCCCGTTTGAGCAGTGGTCAGAACCAGAATCCGCTTCATCATAGCCAACGATCAGGTTGCCCACACCATTTGTCGTGTCCGTGGCACCCT
>JAZBPA010000281.1:0-14253 GCA_036351435.1 Candidatus Competibacteraceae bacterium | reverse complement strand
TGGACGATCAAACTGCTGAAGATTTGGCGGTGGGATTGGAAAGGCTGCGGGCATTACCGGCTGTGTTGGATGTGATACAAACAGCGGTATTTGGCAAGAAAGGCCGCATGACAACCCAAGTACAGGTGTTGGCTAAACCCGAGGCATTGGAAGCGGTATTGGCCAGTTGTTTCGGCGAAACCAGCACTTTGGGGATCCGCTGGCAGATCGTACAGCGGACCGTGTTGGAACGTGAAATAATCACCCAAGAAACTGGGATCGGTCGCTTACGGATCAAACAGGCAAGAAGACCCGATGGCGGTTTTACCCGTAAAGCGGAGATGGATGATCTAGCTGCCGCAAATGTGGAACGCGCCGGGCGTGAAGCGCTACGCCGTCAACTAGAACAAGATCAGGCTGAGGACGACGATGAGTGACACCAAATTAGCTGCATTACAGAGTTGCCTACTTGGTCTGGACAACGATGTAGCAATAGCCGTCAGCGGCGGGGTAGACAGCATGACGCTGGCGGTGATTGCGCATCGAACCTTGAATGGCCGAACAACAATTGTCCATGCCGTATCCCCCGCTGTTCCGCCGCAGGCCACTGAACGAGTTAATCGTTACGCTGAACGTGAAGGCTGGCGATTGGTCCAGTTGGATGCCGGTGAATTTGACGATGAACGTTACCGAGCGAACCCGGTCGATCGCTGTTTTTTTTGTAAAACCAATCTTTACGGTGCTATGGCGCGGCAAATCTCAGCGACCAAAACGTTGTTATCCGGCACTAATCTGGATGATTTGGGCGATTATCGACCGGGTCTGCAAGCTGCAGCCGAGCACGGTGTGCGCCATCCGTTTGTCGAAACCGGTATTGACAAACAAGGTATTCGCGAGTTAGCTCGCAGTTTGGATTTGCACGACTTGGCTGAGCTGCCTGCTGCCCCTTGTTTATCCAGCCGCATCGAAACCGGTATGGCGATTGACCCTCAAATACTGCAGGGTGTAAACCAGGTGGAAACGCTAATCAGACAGGAACTCAACCCGGATACGGTGCGTTGTCGGGTTCGTCACAGCGGGGTGTGTATTGAGTTGGATGCAGTGACGCTGGAGCGGCTTGTTCCAGCACAGCGTCAGCACTGGCAGGACCGGATTGCCGATCTGTTCGATGGCGCGCCGGTCCAGTTCGAAAACTACCGACGGGGTAGCGCGTTTGTACACGATTGAGCTGCGTTTGCCTGAACGGGTTAATGGGTTATGGTCTTGTTCAAGTCATCAGCAGGGATGTAAGTATTGATCCCATAGATATAATCGTCACCGTCATACTGCCAAGCCCGGCGCGGATCGGTTTTTACATAGCGCAGATCGTAACCCAACTGCCAACTCTTTCGTTCCAGATGCCACTGATAAATCAGATTGCCCATATTCACCAGCATTGATCGATCGAATAGCGGATCAATCCCCCATCCACTGAGGTCGGCATATTGCCCATAAGCAGGCACACTCGTGATTGTGACTAACGGCATGACGAGGGATAGGCTGAGATTCATACAATGTCTCCTTGGTTGAAACCATGACATTGGTCTAAGCACTATCGGTGCCAAGCACTCGGCACCACCTAAACAGCGGTGCGCACCCACTCTAAACAGGTAATCAGTCGTTCAGCTACGGTTCAGCTTGGTTGGTTCGGTTCAACCTGAACCGTTCACTTCGGATAGTCGCCAACAGCCTGTTGTGCGGTGGCATAATCGGTTTGAGAACCGTGCCACCATGCCGCCACACTCTCATGCACCGAGAGCAGCGCCGGCACAAAGAACAGTACCAGAAATGTAGCAAAGCCGAGACCGAAGGAGATGGAGACCGCCATAGGTATCAAAAATTGCGCTTGCAAGGAGGTCTCAAACAGCAGCGGTAACAATCCGGCAATCGTGGTCAGCGAGGTCAGCAATACAGCCCGCAAACGTTGACAAGCAGCTTCCACCAGCGCTTCTTGAACAGCCATGCCGCTAGTACGTAATTGCTTGAAAAAGGTCACCAGAATGATTGAGTCATTGATTACGATACCCGATAGACCAAAGAAGCCGAATAACGACAAAATGGTCAGATCAATGCTCAACAACCAATGACCGGCAATCGCGCCGACAATACCGAACGGGATAGCCGCCATCACCACCAGCGGCCAGCCATAGGACGCGAATACCCAAGCTAGAATCACGTAAATCAGCGCCAGCCCAATTAATGCGCCTCGGCGCATATCACCAAGTGTTTCAACCTGATCAGCACTGCGACCTTCGAGAGAATAATCCACCCCGTAACGGGCTACTAAATCCGGCAATACCGATTGTTGCAATCCAGCCAGAATCTGGCCGGCGTTGTTGAGTGTTCGGTCCACATCGGCGGATACTTGTACGGCTAGTCGTCCCTGCGCGTGGCGCAACGCTTCGAAACCGCGCCGTGCCTGCAAATCAACCACATTAGCTAACGGTACGGCTTGACCATCGGGTAGGATAATTGTGAAACGATCCAAGCTGGTAAGGCTGTTACGTTCAGCGTCGGGCAACAGCACCCGAACCTCGACTTCTTCCTCACCATCTTGAAAAATTTGCACGAGTACCCCATCGTAAGCGGCGCGCAATTGCCGACCGACTTCATCTACAGTTAAGCCCAACGCTTCACCCAACGCCGTCAAACGATACACCAGTTGAGCATTACCGTAAGGCATATCGTCTTCGACCGCGCTGACACCGGGTACCGTAGCCAGTGTTTGTGCTAAATCTTCGGCCGCTGCTTTGATACTATCTGCGGAATCGCCCACTAAGCGAATATCCACATCGCGCCCTGGTGGTCCACCGGTGCGGGAAAAGATCAATAACGTTTCCAGACCGGAAGGGCGTTGAATGTTTGCCTGCCATGCCTTGATGAATTCCCGAACCCTCACCTCGCGAGTATCCGGCTGGGTCAGCTCAATGATCATAGAACCGTGTTGATCACCACGTGGGCTGTTGCCGCGTCGACCGACGACTTGTGACTCGCCGAAGCGGGTCTGCGCCGCCACAATCAAATTGCCGCCCAACTCGGTTTCGGTGGTCTGCAAGGTTTCTTGCAGATGATCCAGGAAGGCATGGACTTGTTCCGGAGGCGAGCCCGACACAAAACTGACACTGGCGAACAACGTAGAACTCTCAGGGGTCGGGAAAAAGGTAAAACTAAGCCGCCCACCGGCGATCAGGCCAGCACTTACAATCAGAGTTGCTAATGCGGTCGCCAAGGTAGTCCAGCGATAGCGGATTGCCTTGCTGGCCAGCGGGCGAAACGTGTGGTCTCGGAACCGATCAAAACCGGCTTCCAACCATTGACGCAAGCGTCCCGTTTTATGCCGATTAACCCTACGCAACGCATGATGGAGGTGCCCCGGTAACACCAGAAAACTCTCCACCAGCGAGGCGAGAATGACGCAAATCATGACTAATGGAATGGCGAACATGATATTGCCGATGACGCCACCGACCAGGATCAGGGGGAGGAAAGCGGCCACTGTAGTCATTGAAGAGGCGGTGACCGGTGCCAACATGCGCCACGCGCCGTTTTCTGCTGCGGTTAACGCATCCGCGCCGCGCTGATAATGCGCCAACGCATCTTCGCCAACCACGATGGCATCGTCTACGATAATGCCTAGCGCCATAATCAGCGCAAACAAGCTGATCATGTTCAAGCTGCCACCCGCGAGATACAGCACCGCCAAGGTCGCCATGAACGAGGTCGGAATACCAATCGCCACCCAAAGGGCTACCCGTCCGTTGAGGAACAGAAACAATATGGCGACCACTAGCAACAAACCGCCAGCCCCGTTTTTGACCAGTAACATAATCCGGTCCATGATCAGCCGCCAGGATTCATCGAACACCCGCATTTCGATGCCGGGCGGCAATTGTGGCTGCGTTTCTTGTTCCCACTTTGCAAGAATGCGCGCTGCCTCCAGCGAATCGGAATTTTCGGTGCGCCGCAATCGCAACTCGACCGCCGGTCGGCCTAAAAAACCGAGCCTGATCTGACCGTCACGCGAACGGCGTTCTATAACAGCGACATCGCCTAATCTAAGCAATTGACCGGTTTGTTCAGCTTTTAGCGGTAAGGCAGCAAAACCATCGGCATCACGCTGTTGTTGCAAGCTGCGGAGCTGTCGAGCCACATCATTACGGCCCACGGTGCCAGCCGGTAAATCCTGGCTTAGGCCGCGCAAGCGTTCAGCAACCTGCGGTAACGACAGACCGAGTTCTTGTAATGTAAGCTGCGGGATTTGCACGGCCATTTCTTCTTCGGGCAAACCGACGATGTCGATTTTTGCAATGCCCCGCGCCAGCAGTTCTCGTTCAAAGCGGCGCGCCAGATGGCGCAATTCATAGAGTTCTCGCTCGCCATAAATCATCAAGCGAGCGATGGGTTCATAACGAACCACCCGGGTAATTTCCGGCTCCTCGGCGGTGGCGGGTAAGTTCCGCACTAAATCTACCCGCTGTTTGACTTCGTCCAAGGCCGTGCCCATATCACTGCCTTCTTCATACTCCAAGGACAGCGAAGCTAAGCCGTTAGCAGAAGTTGAGGTAATCTTGCGCACCCCATCCAAATTGCGCAGTTCCCGCTCCAACGGATTAGTGATTGCGGTTTCCACATCTTCGGCGGTAGATCCGGTCCAAATCACTCGCACGGTGACCACGTCCAGGTCGAACGTTGGGAAAAACTGTGTATTGAGCTGCTGCAAACCCCAAATGCCGGCCATGATCATCAGTAGCATAAGCAGGTTTGCGGCAACCCGGTGGCGAGCGAAGACACTTATCAAGGAGTTGCGGGGAGGCGATAGCATGAATTCTGATTAACCAAAGTGGGCTTGGCAACGGGCGGATTGTATGGAATAAGATTGACCATTCCCGAAGATAGACCACTATAATTCATAGCCGATCCGTTAAGGTGGAGTAACTTGGCGCCTCATATCCTTAACAAGAACTTTTTATGCCATCACGGGAGTCCGTTTAATGCACCGAATAGTCATGATTTTCAACGTGGCGCTTACTTTGCCGGGACTTGCTCTGTTGGGGATGTTGATAAACCCTGCCTATGCCGACGAGCCCAGCGTCCTATTTGTTCTGGACGGCTCAGGTAGCATGTGGGGGAAAGTGGGTGATCAGGCGAAAATTGAAATCGCCAAATCCGTGATGACGGATATGGTCGAACAGCTACCCTCAGAGGTTAACACCGGTCTGTTGGTGTACGGCCATAACCGCAAGGATGATTGCGATGACATTGCGATGGTCGCTCCGGTTGGCGGCGAACGGACTGCACTTGTGCTGGCCTTGAACGACATCAACCCGAAAGGTAAAACGCCGTTGACCGGCGCAGTCCAGCTTGCTGCACGGGAATTGCGGCAGAGCGAGGGCAGTGCATCGGTCGTCGTAGTGAGCGACGGCAAAGAAACCTGTGACGGTGACCCTTGCTCTGCAGCACGCGAGGCGGCTAATTCCGGTGTCGATCTGCGCATTCATGTGGTGGGTTTCGATGTGACTGGTGAGGAAACCGAGCAACTCAACTGCATCGCTAAAGAAGGCAAAGGTAAATATTTTGCCGCAGCGAATTCCGAGCAATTGGTTGCCGCGCTGAGCGAAGTACAGAAAGAGGTGGTTGCCACCCCTGCGCCCTCACCGCCTGTGGAGGTCGCTGAAGCCGCCACTCCAGCAGAGGGTGAGGTAATATTCGAAGATCGTTTCGAACGGGATGAGTTAGGCGAACTGTGGGAGATTATTAACCCAGATCCGAATCGGCTGGTGCTCAACGACGAAAAGCTGCTGATCGTCGCGACCAAAGGTGACAAGAATATCGCGCTGGTGCAAACAGCCATTGAAGGTGATTTCGTCGCGACCGTTAGAGTGGATACCCCGATCGCTAAGCACAATTGGGCAGGTATGATCTACTGGATTGATGAGAAAAATTATCTTTGGCTGGGGCTGAGCGGGGCATGTTGCCCAGACGGTCGCTGGCCGGTATTCCGTAAACGCGTTAGTGGACAAAATAACGACATTCGGATCCTCAAACGTGGGTTCAGAATCGGTTCGCGAGAATTGGAAAACTATGCGGAAACGCCCGAGACTTGGTATTTGCAAATCGAGCGATCAGGGCTGAAATATACCGGTAGGTTGAGTGTTGACGGTCAAGAGTGGACTGACATCGGTACCCATACCGTATTGCAGAAAACCGGGAGAATTGGCTTAAATGCTTACTCTGGAGGTATTGAAAATGCCGCCGAATTCGACGACCTAATTATAGAAAAAGCAAAGTAATTGCCGATTATCGCTGCGGGATAGTCGTTATGCTATCCCGCAGCAATGCGTTACTAATCCGCCATCGCCTCTAAAGCTTCCTGAAGATTCAGCCAATCTTCCTCCAACTTCTCCAACTCCTGCTCGTTACGTCCTTGCCGCAGCAGTAGTTCCTTGAGTTTTACCTTGTGAGCGTCATCGTAAATATGTGGGTCGGCCAAGCTTGCTTCGATAGTGGTTTTATCGACGCTAAGTCGCTCAATTTGCTTCTCTAAAGCACGCAATTGCTGCTCTAACGGCCGCCGTTTGGCGGACAACTGTTGCCGCCGTTGGGCGGCTTGGCGTTTTTGCTCTTGCCGCGTGGCAGTGTCTTTGGGCGGGGATTTGTCGAAATCTTGATCAGGCCGTTGGTTCAGCCAATCGCGATAATCATCTAAATCACCTGAAAAGGGGGTGATCTGACCGGCCGCGACCAGAATAAACTCATCTGTGGTCGTGCGCAGTAAATGGCGGTCATGCGAGACCACCATCAATGCACCGAGGTATTCCTGCAGAGCCAGGGTAAGCGCAAGGCGCATTTCCAAGTCGAGATGGTTGGTCGGCTCGTCGAGCAATAGCAGATTAGGTCTTTGCCAGACCAATAAGGCCAAAACCAACCGTGCTTTTTCACCACCGGAGAACGGTTCCACCAGAGCAGTCGCCTGATCGCCTCGAAAACCGAATCCGCCTAGGAAATCACGCGCGACCTGGTCGCTGACTTGGGAATCTTGTTTTTGTAAATGTTGCAGTGGCGTCCAATCGGGACGCAGTTGCTCCAGTTGATGTTGGGCGAAATACCCGATCACTAAACCTTGTCCTTCTTGCCGCTGGCCCGCTGCTAGCGGCAACATGCCCGCCAGTAATTTGATCAGGGTGGACTTGCCGGCACCGTTCGGCCCCAACAGCCCCAGTCGGGTGCCGGGGCTAATTGTCAGAGTAGCTTGCTGAAATATGTTGCGGTCTGCATAACCTGCGGCGGCTTGCTCAATGCTCAGCAAGGGATGGGGCAATTTTTCAGGGGGTTTGAAACCGAACTGAAAGGGTGAGTCGACATGGGCCGGGGCGATTTTTTCCATCCGTTCTAGGGCCTTAAGTCGGCTTTGCGCCTGTTTAGCTTTGGTGGCTTTGGCACGGAACCGGTCGACAAAACCCTGTAAATGAGCAATTTCCCGCTGTTGCTTGGTATAGGTAGCCTGTTGCAAAGCCAACCGTGCGGCGCGTTGTGCTTCAAATGCGCTGTAATTACCGCTGTATAGGCGGATTTGTCGATTTTCGAGATGGGCGATGTTATCTACTACGTTGTCCAAGAAGTCCCGGTCATGAGAAATCAATAACAGTGTGCCGGAATAGCTGCGTAACCATTGTTCCAACCACAGTACCGCGTCCAAATCGAGATGATTAGTGGGTTCATCTAGCAACAACAGATCGGAACGCGCCATCAGGGCTCGGGCTAAATTGAGCCGTTCGCGCCAGCCGCCGGAAAACTCCGCTACGGCTTGCTCCAGTTGCGTGGCGGTAAAACCCAATCCGGCCAACAGTTTCGCTGCCCGTGCTTGAGCGGAATACCCGTCGAGCGCATCAAGACGGGCGTGTAATTCGGCTAGCTGAACGCCGTCATTACCGGCTTCGGCGGCGTGTAATTCGGCCTCTACCCGGCGCAGTTCGCTGTCGCCGTCCAGCACGAAATCAATCGCGGCTATGCGTAAAGCAGGGGTTTCTTGGGCGACTTGCGCGATGCGCCAACCGGCCGGCAGGTTCAGATCCCCGGAATCTTGTTGCACCTGGTCTTGTAACAAGGCGAATAGGGTGGATTTGCCGCTACCGTTTGCGCCCACCACGCCGACCTTTTGACCGGGATAGACTTGCAGGGAAACGTCTTCGAGCAGCGGTTTACCACCGCGCTGTAGTGATAGTTGGCGTAAGGTTAACAAGGAGGATATTGCTTAACTATTTGAGTTAATAGGGCTTTACGCCAAAAAGATGCGCGTGTGCTCCTATCATGATCACATATAACGCTAACCCGACTACAACTGGCCGCCAGCCGATTTCCTTCAGAACCAACCGGTTTCTACCCTGCACAATCGCAGCAAAGGGAATAATTGAGGTGACCGCCGCAAACGGTGGCCATTCTTGCGGCATACGTTGGGCCATTTTGCGGTCGATCAGTACCATCCCCACCGCTGCCAATAAAAAGAACCCCCCGAACAGGATTAGCGACGCCCAATCGCCATTCGCCAGCACATGCACCGCTGCCCATAACGCGAAGCTCCATTGCCCGGGATGGCGAGTAATCCGCAGCATACCGCGCACCGCATCGGGTTGTCCCATCACCTTTTCCATACCGACAGCCGTCGGATTTTTGGTCAACAACCCTGCCGCCAACAAAATGAACGCCAGCGGCATGATCAACATGGGCAAATGGCGCAAACCGGGACCCGGTAGCCAAATGTATTCGAACCGTGGTGCTTGGGTATAGGCCATGATCACCCAGCCCAGCGTCAGCACCGACAGTACCGAATAGAACACCAGATACCCGTTTTTACCCATTTTACTAACCAGCACCTCGCGTATTCCGGTACTGGAAGGCACAACATGGGTAGTCAGAAAAGCAGCCATCGCTAGGCAAAGGTGAAACATGGGAGCAAGAATCCTTATTTATTACCGAAGAACATCCGCAACGACAGGATTGTGAATTGCCATAAACCTACCAGACGACGTTTCCACTGATTACCGCCGTAAAACAGATTAAGGGTTCCTCGCAGTCCTTCATACACGGACTGGCTATACGGCTGCCAAAATACATTGCGCTTAGAAAAATACAGTAACTCATTGATCACGACTTGCGGTTCGGTCATTTCATCAAAGCCAAGCTGACCATGCGAGCGCCCGATGCCGGATTCCTTGAAGCCGCCCCAAGGGGTTTGCGCTAGACCGTGACTCAGCAGATGATCGTTGATGGTAATTGCTCCGGCCTCGACTCGCCGTCCTAACTCGACGGCCCGCCGACTATTGTTAGACCAGACTGAACCGGTCAATCCCAGCTGCGAATCATTGGCTAACTTGACCGCCTCGTCCATGTCGCTGACTTTCATGACGCCCAGTATCGGCCCGAATGTTTCTTCGCGCATCACTTCCATATCGTGATTAACATCGGTCAACACGGTAGCCGGGAAGAAGTTAGCTTTGGCATGAGCCTCATCGACCTTGGCTTGAGCATAAAGCGTGGCGCCTTGAGCTAAGGCGTCATCGACTTGCTTTTTAATCGTCTGCACTTGTTTGCTGGTACAGATCGCACCCACGTCAATGTTGTAATCGGAATCAGGGGCCTGTCGCAGTCCGTCAACTCGTTCCTTCAATTTCTGCACAAACGGTTCATAAATCGCCTCATGGACATAAATCCGTTCGACACCGCCGCAAGATTGCCCGCTGTTCTGCAGTCCAGCCCAAATTGCCCCGTTAACCGCGCGTTCCAGATTAGCGTCTTCGCAAACCAGCATGGCATCATTACCGCCGAGTTCCAGCGACACCGGCGTCAACGATTCCGCTGCTTTAGCCATAAGGGTCTTGCCCACTGGCACGGAGCCGGTGAAAAACAGTTTGTCTACATGGTGGGCCGGATCAAGCATGATTTGGCTGACCATGCTGCCGGAAATATTCACGTGAATGAACACATCTTCGGGTAGTTCAGCGGCGGCGATAATTTCCTCTATCTTGCGACCGACCATTTGGGTTTCGACCGCCGTTTTAAACACCACCGTGTTGCCCGCTAATAAAGCAGGAACGATCTCGTGCATGGGAATGCCGAGCGGATAGTTCCAAGGTGAGATAATGCCGACGACCCCGAACGGTACCCGATACAGCTTGCTGGTCTTGTTTAAGAATAGTAATGCGCCGCCGCCTAGCCGTTTGGGTTTGAGAAATCGCTTGGCGTTGCTGCAATAATAGTCAATCCCCATCACGCTGGGCAGCACTTCGGTGGCTAAACCTTCGACCCGCGCTTTACCGACATCTTTGGAGATCACTGCGCTGATCTCATCAGCATGATCGACCATGTAATCGCGAATACGCCGCATATAGCGCACCCGTTCTTCGACCGGTAACGCAGCCCAGGCTTTTTGTGCCTCGCGGGCGCGGACAATGGCTTGACGCCCTTCCTCGGGAGTGTTGATTTGAGAATAACCGATGATTTCACCGGTGGCCGGATTGACAGCAGTCGTTTTATCAATCTCAACGACGGTTTGAGGAGTACTCATGACGGCTTCCTTACAACTCGATTCGGGTTCTTAATAAACAGCGAGAACCTGTGAACCTGTGGATGGAATGAGAGTCGTTATAAAGGCCGCTACACGGAGATCGGCACGACTCGACTGCCGTTATTCTATCATTTTCTGGCCCTTATCTGGATGATTTGCTTGTCATTAGCGACCGAAGAGGATGAGAACGTGCCCCAGGCCATTGCCCCGGCGATCCAACACCCAACCCAATCTTCGCCTGCTGAGATTCCTTCTCTAACCAACTTGGTCGAGTTCGTCGAACGGCATCGTCGTCTGTTTGTATTAACCGGTGCCGGTTGCAGTACCGCCTCAGGAATTCCCGATTACCGGGATACCGATGGCCAGTGGAAGCACAAAAAACCAGTGCAATTTCAGGATTTCGTGAAAAGCGAGCCGATGCGACAACGCTATTGGGCACGCAGCCTATTAGGCTGGAAACATTTTTCTAATGCGCGCCCCAATGACGCGCATAATGCACTGAAGCGGTTGGAGAACGCCGGCTTTGTGTATCAACTAGTGACGCAAAACGTGGATGGACTCCATCAGCAGGCCGGTAGTCGGCGGGTGCTTGACCTCCATGGCCGGTTAGACTGGGTGGAGTGTTTGAGCTGCCACACGCGCGGATCACGCCATGTTTTTCAACAGCGTTTGGAAGCGCTAAATCCCGATTTTCTGCAGCACTCCGCCGCTAGCGCTCCGGACGGCGACGCTGTATTGGAAAGCGTCGATTTCAGCCGCTTCCAAATACCGGCTTGCCCGTGTTGCGGCGGTGTATTGAAACCGGGGGTGGTGTTTTTCGGTGAGACCGTGCCACGTCCCCGCGTCGAACGCGCTTACGCCCGTTTAGCCGAGGCGAATGCGTTGCTGGTAGTGGGTTCGTCGTTAATGGTGTATTCCGGATTTCGGTTCTGTCGCGCTGCCTATGAACAAAGCAAACCGCAGGCGGCAGTCAATCTGGGACGGACTCGCGCCGATGAATTATTCGCTCACAAAATCAGCGCACCATGCGGTGATACGTTGACTGCATTGGCTGATCAACTTGGCGTTTAAGCGATTAATAGCCCGCCCTGTGCGAGCCGCTCAAGGCACACAGGAATCTGCTTTTCCAGTATCATCGCCAGCTTATCGCCGGGTATTTGCTGACCGAGATCCAACTGTCCATTCATAATCTCCGCACTGAGCTGTTCTATCAGCATGGGAATATCACGGCTGCCGTCCAGCAATTGCAGCAAGCGCCGGTGAAAGATATCCAGCCCAATTGCCTTGTGTTGTCGCCCTGTCACTAGGGAATTCGAGCCAGCTTGCAGGCGAGCAAGTGGGTTGGCTATAGGGTACTGATTCGGAGTTCGAACGAAAGGCGATGGCAGGCTATGTAATTCGATCAGATTTTGCCGATAGGCCAGCAATAGAAATTCTGCTAGTAACGAACCGGCGTCATTTGGCGAAATAGCTCCGCCGGCGGCTATCCGCTGCTGTGTTGCATTCACTAAAGAGCGAAACGCAATCGCCTGCGGCCAACACCGTTGTAAATGGTGTAACGCAATCCCGATGAACGGCACTGTGATATCCAGTTGGGTTCCGTTTGGATGGTGGAAGGTAACTGGTGAATAGTCGCTGCAATTCACAGGATTGCTGGTTGCCGAAAGGGGCGCCGCGACATACAAAGAGTGAATTCGTTGCGAGTCCACAGTGCGATCAAGCAACGCATCGGCATGACACAGCAGCGATTGGCGAAACATCCGGTGATTGACCACATCAAACCACTGTTCGCCCTCAAGCCAACGTTCCCCGCCCCGCTCGCACCAAACCGGTAGATCAGCTGCGAAGTCGGGATGCGGATTGGTATGAAATTCAGCCTCGGATAGAAAACTCAGCCCGAAAGCCTCCGCCCGCTCAACGAACTCGTGAAAGTACAGCGGATGGTTTTCCAATTCGAGTTCATCGTGCAACAAGAAATGGTCGTCCAATCGACTCATTTCCGCTCCTGTGGCGCGCAATGAATCGGCATGCGGATTATCATCCTCCGGCAACGCTTGTTTCAGAAAAGTCAGCACCTCGCGAGCCTGTTTCGGACGATCCGCATAACCGCTGTTTGCCGAATAGCGCAGCATCAATTTCCGCAGCAACCCTCGCTGATGCCAGCCCGGATAGGTGTTGTAACTGATATAAGCGATTCCATTAGGCGCGAGGTGCTCGCTACAGATGGCCAAAACCCGTTCTTGAATGGCCGGTGGTACCCAGGAATAAACACCGTGCGCCACGACGTAATCGAACGGCCCTAACGACTTGTCGAAACCAGCAATATCCAGCTGACACAACCGGATGTTGTTTAAGCCTAACTGGACCAATTGATGCTGCCCCTGAGCGATTTGCTGGGCGGAAAAGTCGATTCCTACGAACTGGGCATTTGGCAGGCTTTCCGCCCAGGGAATGATGTTGCTGCCGTCGGCGCAGCCTAGTTCCAGCACCCGACTACCGGATACCGGCGGCGGTTGCAAACCATGTAATTTAGCCAACGTGGCCAAGCGATCGGGGTGGGATTGCGGATAGGGTCGGCCGGGATAAGGAATTTCGTCGTAACTGGTTGCCAGATCGTCAGTCATCTTCTCTAGCCTGTCAGAAGCGGTTTTCTTTCGTCATTCGTACAGTTGTGTCAGAGGCATGGTGATATCAATGAAATCTAGCCGCAACAGGTCATCAGCCATGCGTAGGCATTCAGCATTGACTTGCCCATCAAGACGTCGGTAATCATGGACTTGGATGCGATCCTGGGCAATCAGGACGTACTCACGCAAAGTGGGCAGGCTGAGGTAAGCCAGTCGCTTGTCGCCGCGACCATAACGTTGAGTACCCGGCGATAACACTTCGGCAATCATCACCGGGTCGGTTTTGAAGTAGGGAGCGCCGCGTTCGGTATCGCAACGCACGAATACGTGGGGATAAAAAAATCGTCGGCAGAGCGGATTTTTAAATCGCCTTTGTAGGCTCGACAACCGGTCCCGCGCAGGTGAGCTTGCAAGGCAGCAGCAAGATTAAGGGCGATCTCCTCATGCCGGTCACTCGCACCAGTCATTGCATATAAATAACCGTCCACCAGTTCATGGCGGACTGACTGTTGGTGTTCATATACCAAATAGTCATCAGGCGTCATGCGTGGTAGAGCATCGAGCGAGATGATCATGGACTTAGTTTCTCGGGTATCTAACCATTAAGGTTTATCTACTACAGGTTAAGAGAGAGCTGTTTGACAAAAGCTTCGTAACATGAGTTTTAGGTCGAACGATCGATAGATCATGCGCCGCCTAAAAATTCAACCAAAACTCAGGAGACGTGCCCAATGCCTCGGCAAACAACCAAGCAGTTTCCGTAGATACCCCGCGCTTACCCCGGACAATTTCATTAATTCGTTGTACCGGGACGCCAATACGCAATGCAAGTGCCTTTTGGGTTTGCCCCATGGGTTCCAGGAACTCTTTGAGCAAAATCACCCCCGGATGTGGAGCCACACTTAGTAGTTCCAAGTTTACCCGATGGTTAAGGGCCGCGCTCAGCGAGGACGGTGTAGTTAATCCCAAACGTCTTTTCGGCCCAGTGAGTGAGCCACACCAATAGGGTTTTGAAGCGCAGCTTGCAGAGATTCAGTTTACGCCCTC
>JAZBPA010000280.1:0-29003 GCA_036351435.1 Candidatus Competibacteraceae bacterium | reverse complement strand
TTCCCCCAATAACGAAAATAGGCCTCAGTTTCCATGTCATCTCCCTGGCAACTCTGTTTAGTCTAAAAGCAGCTACTTGCTCAAAGTATATCCATAAAGCCACATAAAGCACTGACAACAACCAACTACCAGCCCTTGCTAGTTTTTCCATCGCGGTGAAATGATGACAACAAGACCCGGCATGGTGCAACAGGCATTCTCCGGTAGGCGCTTTGCACTCGCATAACGCATCTTGCCCGTTTCGCTGCACCAGGATCTAACAAGGCCGATTCTGTTAGTGTCGCTAATTGGCGACAACTCATTGTTTTAAAAAGCCTACTAATAATATGGCATAACAAATGCCCACTAGCCCTTGGCGTTATCAAGTTCGCTTTGATTTTGGATCTTAAGCATTACTTACGAGGGTATTGAATGAACAAATCACTATTGCGCGGTCTGTTGGCGAGCGCGCTGGCTTTAGGCACCGTTGTTGTGCATGCGGCAGACACCATCAAGGTTGGCGTTCTGCATTCTTTATCAGGCACGATGGCCATCAGCGAGACCACGTTGAAAGACACGGTGTTAATGCTCGTCGATGAGCAAAACAAGAAAGGTGGATTGCTGGGCAAGCAATTGGAAGCTGTGGTCGTTGACCCGGCCTCGAACTGGCCGTTATTCGCCGAAAAGGCACGGGAATTGTTGGAAAAAGAAAAAGTAGCAGTGGTTTTCGGTTGCTGGACTTCTGTATCGCGCAAATCCGTGCTGCCGGTTTTCGAAGAGCTGAACGGCTTGCTGTTCTATCCAGTGCAATATGAAGGTGAGGAATCATCCAAGAATGTGTTCTACACCGGTGCTGCTCCTAATCAACAGGCTGTCCCGGCGGTGGATTACTTCATGAACGAACTGGGGGTCGAGCGTTGGGTATTAGCCGGTACCGACTATGTTTATCCCCGTACCACCAACAAAATCCTTGAGCAGTACCTGAAAGATAAGGGTGTTGCGCAAGAAGACATCATGATCAACTACACCCCGTTCGGTCATTCCGACTGGCAGAGCATCGTCGCCGAGATCAAGAAATTCGGTTCGGCGGGCAAAAAGACTGGTGTGGTGTCGACCATCAACGGCGACGCTAATGTGCCGTTCTACAAAGAACTCGCTAATCAAGGCATCTCTGCCGAAGACATTCCAGTGGTAGCCTTCTCGGTCGGCGAAGAAGAGCTGTCTGGTATTGATACCGCGCCTCTGGTCGGCCATTTGGCCGCTTGGAACTACTTCATGAGTGTTGACGCAGCGGACAACGCAGATTTCATCAAGAAATGGAAAACCTTCATCAAAGATGATAAGCGTGTCAGTAATGATCCCATGGAAGCTCATTACATCGGGTTTAATATGTGGGTGAAAGCAGTGGAAATTGCCGGTACCACTGACCCCGAGGCCGTAGAGAAAGCGATCGTCGGTGTGACGGTACCTAACTTATCCGGTGGTTTTGCGACCATGTTTCCCAATCATCACATCACCAAACCGGTGCTGATTGGCGAAATTCAAGACGATGGCCAATTCGAAACAGTATGGCAAACCCCTGGTACGGTGATTGGCGATGCTTGGTCGGATTATTTGCCGGGTAGCCGTGACCTAATCGCCGATTGGATGCCCCCGGTTTCCTGCGGCAACTTCAACATCAAAACAGGCAAGTGTTCGGGCCAGAATTACGAGTAACCCGCACCGCCAGGGCGGATCGGATGGGTTGATAGCCATCCGCCCGCCCTCTCTTTTTTCCTCTCTTTCCCAGGCTATCCCTTATGCGTATCAGGATCTGGTCGATATTAGCGCTGTTCGTCTTTTCGGCGTTGGTTACCGGCAGCGCTCATGCCCAGCAACAGCAGGATTTCGAAACAGCAGTTGCTGGGCTGAACGCCCGCAGCTTCTCCGCTAAACAACAAGCCGTCGAAGCCGTGGTACAAACCGCTCATCCGCGTGCCGCTGCTGTGTTGGATGCAATGCTGGACAGACGCCTGTATGTACGCCGGGAAGACAACAAGGTAGTTATTGTTGCACCGGCACAGGCCGGATTCATGCTAGTTGATGCCAGTACCGGTACTGATCTGGGAGCGGTTGAACAACGCACCGTCAAACGAATTTCTACCAATAACCGGCTACGCAGCGCATTACGTACTGGGTTAGCCAAACTCAACCTGGGTGATCCTTCAGCGGACGTGCGTTTGGCAGCGGTGGGGCAGATTATCGATAATTTCGATGAGACCAGCGCCGCTTTGCTGCAAGAAGCCGCCGAACAAGAGCAAGACGCGCAGATCCGCGAATTAATGGAAATCGGCGTCGCATTGGGCGGACTCAACGCCGCCGATCCTGAACAGCGTATGGCTGCAGTTGCCACGATGAAAGGTAGTGTTAATCCTGAAGTGCGTAATCGTCTCACGACCTTACTCGAAAGCGAACAAGACGAGCGAGTCATTAAGGCGGTCAACTCCGCGCTTGCCGCCATTCAAGACAGACTCAATCGTTTTGCGTTGATCGAAACGATTTTCTTTGGTCTCAGTCTGGGTTCAGTGCTGTTTTTGGCCGCGATCGGCTTGGCGATTACCTTCGGCGTCATGGGGGTAATCAATATGGCGCACGGCGAATTGATTATGCTGGGCGCGTATACCACCTATTTGATCCAGTTGCTGTTGCCCAATTACATCGATTGGTCGCTATTGCTAGCCGTCCCCGCTGCGTTCATCGTGTCCGGCCTGTTCGGTATCGCCATCGAACGCGGGGTGATTCGGTTTCTCTACGGTCGACCGTTAGAAACGTTGCTGGCCACCTTCGGTATCAGCTTGGTTTTGCAACAGTTGGTGCGCACCACCATTTCTGCCCAGAATGTCCCGGTGGCCAATCCCTCCTGGATGAGTGGTTCTTGGGAGATCAACAGCGCGTTATCCTTGACGCTGAACCGGCTTTATATCCTGCTCTTCGCCTTGCTGGTGTTCGCTGCATTGCAACTGATTTTGAAAAAGACTTCACTTGGACTGCAAGTCCGTGCGGTATCGCAGAATCGCAATATGGCCAAGGCCATCGGTATTCGCGCGGAGTGGGTGGATGCGATGACTTTCGGACTCGGGGCCGGTATTGCAGGAGTTGCTGGAGTTGCATTGAGTCAGCTAACCAATGTCGGTCCTAATCTTGGGCAGTCGTACATCATCGACTCGTTCATGGTGGTGGTGTTTGGCGGGGTCGGCAATCTTTGGGGGACCTTGGTCGGTGCGATGTCGCTGGGAGTCGGTAATAAATTCCTAGAGCCGTATTCCGGCGCAGTACTGGCCAAGATATTAGTGCTGGTATTCATCATTCTTTTTATCCAAAAACGTCCACGCGGGCTGTTTGCCCAACGTGGGCGAGCAGCTACCTGAGCTGAGGGAATACGACTATGGGACCGCTTACTCGTCTAATGCTGCAGGATCGCGGCGGGATAGTCTTTCTAAGCTTGCTGCTGATACTGGCTATCGCGGTGCCGGTACTGAATCTAGCCGTGCCGGAATCTTCGTCTTGGCATATGCCAACCTACACCCTGACGCTGTGGGGTAAATACCTGTGCTATGCCCTGCTGGCCCTATCAGTGGATTTGATTTGGGGTTTCTGCGGCATTCTCAGTCTCGGTCATGGCGCTTTCTTTGCCTTGGGCGGATATGCGATGGGCATGTATCTGATGCGACAGATTGGGCCGCGCGGGGTTTACGGCAATCCTGAATTGCCGGATTTCATGGTGTTTTTGAACTGGAGTGAACTGCCCTGGTACTGGTTGGGTTTTGATATGTTCTGGTTCGCCATGCTGATGGTGATTCTGGCACCGGGTGTGTTGGCTTTTGTGTTCGGTTGGTTTGCGTTTCGCTCGCGGGTGACCGGGGTGTATTTCTCCATCATTACCCAAGCCCTGACCTTTGCGCTGATGCTGGCGTTCTTCCGCAACGAAATGGGTTTTGGCGGCAATAATGGACTGACCGATTTCAAGGATCTGCTGGGTTACGATTTGCAGGCGGACAGTACCCGCGTGGCGCTGTTTATGTTCTCTGCGTTGGCGTTGGCATTAGGTTATCTGGCCTGCCGGTTTATTGTGTCCTCCAAGCTGGGGCGGGTGTTGATCGCCATCCGCGATACCGAAGAACGCACCCGTTTCGTCGGTTACAAGGTCGAGTCCTACAAAGTCGCCTTGTTTACCTTCTCGGCGGTATTGGCAGGTATCGCCGGCGCGCTCTATGTGCCTCAGGTCGGCATTATTAACCCCGGCGAATTTGCCCCGCTCAATTCCATTGAAGTGGTGGTTTGGGTCGCGGTCGGTGGTCGCGGTACGTTGTACGGTGCGGCAGCGGGAGCGGTATTGGTGAATTACGCCAAGACCTATTTGACGGGGGCGTTCCCTGAGCTGTGGCTGTATGGGTTGGGCGCGTTGTTTGTGTTGGTGACCTTGCTGTTGCCGCAAGGGTTGGCCGGATTATTCCGCCTGCTGCGACGGCGGGAGGCTTGAAATGATTTGGGAACGCGATCAAACCTTCAGCTTTGTTACCCCATCGTCATCATCCACTGATGATCCAAAACCGGGCGGCCTCTTCCAGACCCCGCTGATCCGTCGTGATCGGGTCTTTGACTTCATGCAACGGTTTCCGATGCAGGCGACCGAAGTCGATATCAGCCATAAAACCATTTTGTATGTGGAAGGAGTGACGATCAGCTTCGACGGCTTCAAGGCCCTGAACGACCTGAATCTGTATATCGATGATGGTGAATTACGCTGCATCATCGGTCCCAACGGGGCCGGCAAATCCACCATGATGGATGTTATCACCGGCCGTCTGCAGCCCGATACCGGCATGGCCTATTTCGGCCAACGGATGAATTTGTTGGAAAAAACTGAGGCAGAAATTTCAACCGCTGGAATCGGGCGAAAATTCCAGCAACCGACGGTATTCGAAAATCTCACAGTATACGAAAACCTGGAACTGGCTATGGCTGCAAACAAAGCGGTATGGCCCACCTTGCTGGCGCGGTTGAACGGCGAACAACGTGATCGGGTTGATGAAGTATTCGAAATCATCGGCCTGACTGAAGAACGGGACCGGCTTGCTGGGGTGCTGTCGCACGGGCAGAAACAATGGTTGGAAATCGGCATGCTGCTGATGCAAAACCCGCGTCTGTTGCTGGTCGATGAACCGGTGGCCGGTATGACCCCACAAGAAACCGAACGTACCGCTGAATTGTTAACCGGTCTGGCTGGGCAGCACTCGGTGGTGGTGGTCGAACACGATATGGCCTTCGTCCGTTCCATTGCCCGCAAGGTGACGGTGTTGCATGAGGGTAGCGTATTGGCGGAAGGAACGATGGATGCGATCCAGAGCGATCCTAAAGTGATCGAAGTCTATCTGGGGGAACACTGAGTCATGCTGAACGTTGACGGCCTGAACCAATACTATGGCGCCAGCCATATTCTTTGGGATATTGCCTTGACAGTGCCGCAAGGTGGCTGCACCTGCTTGATGGGACGCAACGGGGTAGGTAAAACTACCTTGTTGAAAACCATCATGGGATTAGTGCCGATTCGCTCCGGCGCGATTGAATTCGCCGGTCAAAAGATGAATAAAGTGGCGGCACATCAACGCGCCCGGCTAGGGATTGGTTATGTGCCGCAGGGTCGGCAGATTTTTCCGCAGTTGACCGTGGAAGAGAATCTGCGCATTGGGCTGAATGCACGGCGCGATCAAGTCAAAACTATTCCAGAGCACATTTTTGAGATGTTCCCGGTGCTAAAAACCATGCTGCGGCGGCGTGGCGGCGATCTGTCCGGGGGGCAGCAACAGCAATTGGCTATTGGTCGGGCTTTGGCGATAGCGCCTGAGTTGCTCATTCTGGATGAACCCACTGAAGGGATTCAGCCCAACATCGTCCATGAAATCGGTGATGTGATCATGAAACTGAATCAGGAACAGAATCTGACCGTATTGCTGGTCGAGCAAAAACTCCCTTTCGCGCGACGAGTGGCCAAGGATTTCTGCATCATGGAAAAGGGTCGCGCAGTAGCCGCTGGTCAGATAGCCGATTTGAACGATGAACTGGTGCAGCGGCATTTGTCGGTTTAACGCCTGGCTGAAGCAAAAATGGTGTGCCCGCCGACGTCAGTAAAATTCACTCCGGTAATCGGTTTACTTGTAAATCAAGTCCGTTTCGCTACAATCCCTCAGAATCTTAGAGAATTAGGGGTAGCTAGCGCTACTCCCAATACATTAAACGCTCTACAGAACACTTTTTAAGGAGATAGAAGTTGAAAACACTGATGGGTGTCATTGTCTTTATCACCACGCTGGCGCTGTGTGGGCTCAATCCGGTTTTAGCAGAGCCTTTTAACGACCAAGGTGCGCACTATACTAGCCCCGCAGCAACGGTGCGTGCTGCGCCGGGACGTCACAACACCGCTACCTATAATGCCCGTTATGGCAAAACACAAAGCGCTCCCGTGCTGATCACTGAAGCGGATAGCAGTTTCAATGATCGTAGCGGTGACTCGGCGCTACCCGTTGATTCAAGACGGTTACAGCGTACCAGGCGATGTAATATCGACGACCCTGTTGGGTTTAACGAGCGGGATATTGTGACTTGCTAAGTACCGTCGGGTATTCTCAAATTCTCTACCGTCACCACCCGCAGCATTGTTCACGATTTCTTGTCGCGGGTTGCTACGCTCACTGTACCAATTAAATCAGTCAACAAAGTTAAATCACTGGCGCGCGACATACGATGTTCACCGTCCTTGACCAGGACGATTCGCACATCTTCACTCAGTAAGTGCTCAGCAACCTGTGCGCTAGTTTGCCAAGGTACTTCAGGATCGCGCATACCATGCAACAAGCGCACAGGGCACTGGATAGCCAATTTGTCTTTGTTCAGTAATTGATGCTGGCGCGCCTCTTCGATCAAGTTTAACGTGACTGGATAAGGCGCTTCGGCGTCGTACTCTGAGGGCAAATAGACGATACCTTCCTTTTGTAACTGTGCCCGCGTCTGCTCATCAAAACCTTGCCAAATGGGCTCAATAAAATCCGCCGCGCATGCTACCCCGACTAGACCGGCTACTCGTTCGGGCCGAGCTAAAGCCAGCAGCAACATGATCCAGCCGCCCATTGAAGAGCCCACCAAAATTTGCGGTCCTTCACTAAGTTGATCCAACACAGCAAGGGCATTTCCCAGCCAACGCCCGATAGTGCCCTCTTCGAAGCGGCCACTAGAAGCGCCATGCCCTTCATAATCGAAACGAATATACGCTTGCCCCTGTTGACGACACCAAGCATCCAAAGCCATAGCCTTGGTGCCGGTCATGTCAGACATAAACCCACCCAGGAATATGACGCCCGGACTGTCGCCGGGCAAGCGATGATAAGCAATAGCGACGCCTTCAGGCAGATGCAACAGCATGGGGTTATCGATAGTCATGAGGCTTAGGGATACCTAGCGATGAGGTTAGATATTGATTGGGCAAGCTAACCGATATAAATAGCAAAAGTCAAAGCCTGCCGGAACCATCGGAATAGCTAATCTGCTATGGTGGTCAGCTAATAGTCCGAGCTAGCCGATGTTGAAAACAATCAATGGCGAAAACTTGTACCCTATGATTCCGTCCATGCTGACTTGAAACGTTACCAAAAAACACCACAACGTGATCGCGTCCTGATGAACAGCAAGGATCTCTATCTTCGCCTGTTGCGTTACGTTAAACCGTATCGCCACCTTTTCGCCTTCTCCATCCTCGGCATTTTGACACTCGCCGTCACTGAACCGGTCTTGCCGGCGTTGGTAAAACCACTGCTGGACGGTAGTTTCGTCGCCAAAGACCCACTTTATATCAAACTCATCCCGTTGCTGCTGATCGGAGTGTTTGTGGTGCGCGGAGTCGCTGGTTTTATCGGTGCTGTGGCGATGAAAGCAGTTTCCAGTCGAGTGGTCATGGACTTGCGTAACGAAATGTTCAGCAAGCTGCTTAATCTGCCGACTCAGCGTTTCGACGATACATCTACCGGCAACCTGCTCTCCAAGCTGACCTACGATGTCAACCAAGTCACCAATGCCTCGACCCAGGCTTTGGTCATCTTGGTGAAAGACTCCGTTGCGGTGGCCGGGTTGTTGGTGTGGATCTTTTATCTGAATTGGAAATTGGCTTTGATTACTTTGGTGATCGCCCCGTTCATCATGCTGGTAGTCAAAATCATCGGTCGCCGTTTACGTCGGCTGAGCCGCAATCTACAACGCACCATGGGCGAGTTGAATCATTCGGTCGACGAAGCTATCCAGGGACACAAAATTATCAAAGTATTTGCCGGCCAGGATTACGAAAAAACTCGCTTCGGCAAAATCAGCAATTGGGTGCGCCGTTACAGCATGAAGTTATCCATCGCCTCCGAAGCCAGTGTACCCATTGTCCAGCTATTAGGGGCTGTTGCCCTAGCCGGTGCGATCTACTTGGCTTCATTACAGTCGGCGGCAGATGAGCTGACTGTTGGGGGATTCGTGTCACTGTTTGGTGCTATGGCAATGCTGATGGCGCCCATTAAACGGTTGACTAAGGTCAATGAACAACTGCAGCGGGGTTTGGCGGCGGCAGAAAGTATCTTTGGGTTGCTTGATGAACCGCCGGAGTCCGATCAGGGTGCCCGTTCAATAAAGCGCGTCGAAGGGAGAATCGGTTTCCGTAACGTTGGAATGTGTTATCGCGGAACTGATCAGTACGCGTTACACAATATCGATCTGGACGTGGAGCCCGGTGAAACTATCGCGTTGGTCGGCCCCTCCGGCAGTGGTAAAACCACCTTAATGAATCTGCTGCCGCGGTTTTACGAATCGACCCAGGGCCAGGTGTTGCTCGATGGCATTGATATTCGTGCGCTGTGCTTGGCTGACTTACGTGCCAACCTCGCTTACGTTGGTCAGGATATTGTGCTGTTTAATGACACGGTAATGGCCAATATCGGCTACGGTGCTTGTAATAAGGCCAGCGAGGCGGAAATTATCCAGGCAGCTGAACAAGCCTATGCGATGGAATTTATCCGCGACCTTCCGGCCGGACTGCATACCCTCATCGGCGAAAATGGTGCTCGCCTGTCTGGTGGCCAACGCCAGCGTATTGCCATTGCCCGCGCGTTACTTAAAAACGCGCCGATTTTGATCTTAGACGAGGCGACTTCTGCGCTGGATACCCAATCCGAACGTAAAGTGCAACAGGCTCTAGAGAATCTCCGTCAAGGTAGAACCGCATTCATCGTGGCTCATCGGCTATCCACCATTGAAAGTGCTGATCGTATCGTGGTGCTGCAAAAAGGAGAAATTATCGAGGTCGGTACCCACGAAGCCTTATTAGCGCGTGATGGTTTGTATGCAAACCTGCATCGAATGCAACTGGAATCGGCGACTAGACTGAATCCAAATCCGGTGGCGAGTTGAACTGGAGCAGCAATGTCTGCAGATACGCGTAGGCTTGCGGGTAAATGCCCGGACACTGACTCTCCCTCGGTCCAGCTACATTTAGCACCTGCACCGTTTGCTGGTTTATCCATTCAACCACCGGTTTAACCGCCGATGCCCGCTGTAAGTCGACTACCCATAGAGGTTTACGATACGAGTCTGCTAGGCTGACCGTCAACGCTGTTCCTCCGGTTGGCTCGCCACGGGTCAAGATCAGGGTGGCGTCGGAATCGCGCACATTGCAGGCAGTCCGATAAGGGTATTTTGCTGAATGGGTTTCGGTTAGCGGATAGCGGGTGGAGATTGCGCCGTCTTCAGCGAGTCGACCTTTAGGACACCAACCGCCACAGGGTACCCCTAAAATCAGAGCCGCATCCAATGCGGCCCTATCAACTCCGGTTTGGCCGCCCGAGACGATTTTTTCGAGCACTCTTAGGTTGAAGCCTAAGGGATCTTCAACTCCATCCCGGCTTCCAGAATATTGGGATCAATGATGATTGCGCTATTGGCTTCGTGAATCTCTGTCCATCGATCACCGTTGCCATAGTAACGGGTTGCGATTTCAGACAGCGATTCGCCTGGTCCCACGGTGTGGGTACGGGTTTTTGCTTCTTCCAATTCCGCTTCCAAGCGGGCTGTGCGGGTCGTCAGTTCGTCATGCTGAGTGTTTAGGTCACTCAGTGCTTGTTGAGCCTGCTGGAGCTCAGTTTGGTGGGTAGTGAGTTCCTCCTGCAGTCCATCGCGTTCTGTAACCAGCGCATCGTGCTCTGCCTGAAGGGCGGCAAGCTGGTTGTCGAGATCAGCTTGTTTAGTTGCGGCGTCTGTCAATTGGGACTGCAGTTCGCTGGTCGCTTGCTGAGCTTCGCTGAGTTGGGTTTGCAACTCGTCCCGCGCCGCTTTAGCTTCTTCAAGTTGGGCAGTCAGTTCAGTATTCTGTTGTTGAGCCTCAGCCAATTGTGTTTGCAGTGTTTCCAATTCCGCTGTGACAGCCGCGGTTTTCGCTTCGGATGATGCTTCTGCCGGCTGCGCTGGTTCAGCGATTTCTGATCCAGACTCTGATCCAGACGATGCTTCTGGCTCCTTTCCAGCGGCTTCCGACTCGGCTGGCGTTTCTGTTACTTGTTCGTGCTCAACGGGTTCCTGAGTAGTAGCAGGGTTAGCCTCGGTGGGCGCACTATGAGCAGGTTTATCCTGATTATCCTGAGCATGGACAAGCAGCGAACTCAACAACAGGGGCAGCAGGAGATAGCGTAAGTGGTGAGTCGTCATCATCATTAATCTCGCTCTGTTTATCAGTTTGGCGATCGACTAAACGCTAGCAGTGAGCTAGGTCAAATATCGTTTTTTTAAGTACGCTCAACACCCGCAACCAAAGGTGTCCAGAATATCGAAAAAGCACCGTTTTTCATCCGCATTGATGCGTTCGGTAAGTTCATAAGGATACTGTTTAACCGCGCCAGCCGCGATATCCAAACAGACGCCGAGGATAAATTCCCTGGCTTTTCGGTTTTCCTCAGGTTTTTCCGAATTAAACCGCAATGGCGGAATGAGTAGCCGCACTTCGCGCAACCATTGAGTATCCGGTTGGGTTTCGATTAACGGGGCTATAAAGTCATGCGCATCCTTGTGCTCTATAACGATATAGCCGACCCGCTCATTGATAGCGTCCACGTGCTTGGCTAGAAACTGATCCAGTATGGCGATTTCAATTTGTTGAACCTGACCGTCGGCCCACATCATTTCAAGCAGCGGAAAGACATCAATCAAATAGACATGTGCACCGCTGATGCCGTGTTGGCTAAGTTCCTCCAAGACCTCCTGTCGGCTCATGTCGGGGTCGTTCATGGGTTACCCGCCTTATTATGTCACTCAAAAAATGGGTTGTAAGTGGCTGATTTTTTCTAATACGGTTTTCCCTGAGACAAGCTTCCATACTCTTGCACCCTAATAAAAACCGCTCAATTAGACGCTAAGCGATTTTTTATTTTAGCAATAATGACACCATAATGGTTAATGCTACCGCTTCGGTCAATTCACACGTGGCGCCTAAAGTATCACCAGTCGCACCACCTAGGCGTTGCAACAGCAAACCCCGCAGCGCCAGGAAACCGACACCTAACAACACCAACAGTACAAGACCTTGCCCGGTCCACCATCCCAGTACCAACACGCCAATAATGATCAATAATCGCTTGCATGCGAGTCGTGGCAGATATTCGGCATGGGCCGTCGCTACCCCTTCCGGACGCACGTAGGGAGTGGTGATCAGCATCAGCAGAATACCCGCTCGCCCTAACACGGGTGCCCACAACAGTGCTCCCCATACATCGTCCTCTACCACCGCTTGGAGGGCGGCAAACTTGGTGAGCAAAACCAATACAACGACCACGATGGCAATAGGACCACTGCGCGGGTCCTTCATGATGGTCAGCGTCTTCTCCCGATCACCGAATCCACCAATCCAAGCATCGGCTGCATCGGCCAATCCATCCAGATGCAAGCCTCCGGTGGCGAGCGTCCAAACTACCAATAACAGCACGGCCAGCACACCGGAATCCAGTAGCTGATGGAGAACAGCATAAAGCGTAACCAGCGTTGCCCCGATCACCAACCCGACTAATGGGAAATACAACACCGAGCGTCCCCAATCCTCGGCTTGTGGGGTGAACCGGACCGGTACGGGAATCCGAGTGAGAAACACCAAAGCCAGGGTAAACGCGCGGTTCATTCCGGCTTTTTACCGTGAAATACCAGCATCGGTGCGGCGCTTGAGCCGGTTCCATGAATACGTACCTGACTAAGCGTAGCGTAAGGAACCTCCAAGCGCCAAAGCCGTTGCAGCGGAATATCTAAAATATGGCATAACACCATGCGGATGATGCCGCCATGCCCAACAACCAGGACATGGGTGCCGGCATGGCGCGTCAACAGCGCTTGCCAAGCCGAAACAACGCGGGTTTTGAAATCCGGCAGGGCCTCCCCTTCGGGCGGTGGGTGAGTGAGCGGATCACGCCAAAACCGTTCCAAGGCGTCCGGAGTCGCCGCCATGATTTCGGCAGGAGTACGCCCTTCCCAAACGCCGAACCGCATTTCGTGTAAACCGGGTTCGATGTCCAGCGGCAACCCATGCTGTTCGGCCAAGGCGCTTGCGAATACAGCACAACGCCGGAGTGGCGAACTGACGATAACCTGCCAGGGGCAATGTTGACCTACCGCAGCGTGCATCTGTTCCCAACCGCGCTCACTCAGTGGATCGTCTAACGCACCGCGATAGCGTACTCCGCCCTGCGGCTCGCCATGCCGCAGCAAATCGACCGTCGTCACCGTGTCTTGGTTCATTGTGCGGATACCTGCGCTTCGGCGAATGTGGCCATTTCGCTGTGCAGTGCCGCCGCCGCACGCAACAGAGGTAATGCGACTGCAGCACCACTGCCTTCGCCTAAACGGAGCTGCAAATCCAATAGCGGTTGGGCCTGCAACGCCTGTAACAAACGCTGATGACCGGGTTCAGAAGAGCGGTGACTGTATAGCAACCACGCCGCCAGTTCAGGTCGCAGACGCACGGCAGCCAACGCGGCGGCAGTCGCGATAAAGCCATCGACCAACACCGGTATGCCGCGTTGTCCGCTACGCAAGTAGGCGCCCACTAGCGCGACAATTTCGAATCCACCGAGTCGTTGCAGGGCCTCCAGTGGTTGGCGAGTGGAATGGAGGGCTAATGCCGCTTCGATCACATTAATTTTATGCTCAACCCCCGCCTTATCCAGACCGGTGCCGGGACCTGCTAGGGTCCGAGCTGAATCATTCAGTAACGCACAGCCCAAAGCGGCGGCGGCAGTGCTGTTACCGATGCCCATTTCTCCGCCGATTAGTAATTGTGTTCCCGCCTCTGTGGCGTTATCCACCGCCTCGCGACCGATCACTAATGCTCGGGTCAATTGATCGGGCTGCAGCGCGGGTTGCTGGAGAAAATTTGCCGTGCCGGGACCGATGCGACGATCCAATACGTTGGGCAACGGTTCTAAAGGTTCGAGTGTGCCGACGTTAATCACCTGCAAGTGTGCTTGCCAAAGACGCGCCAACACGCTGATCGCAGCGCCGCCATGCGCGAAATTATGCACCATTTGCGCAGTCACCGCTTGCGGAAACGCCGATATGCCCTCTGTCGCTACCCCGTGATCGGCAGCGAATATCAGGATAGTGACTCGTTCCACACTCGGGCGTTGCGTGCGCTGCATCGCGGCCAGCACAACGCCCAGCTCTTCCAGACGACCCAACGAGCCGGGAGGTTTGGTCAGTTCGCGTTGGCGTGCTTGGGCGGCAGTGATACTGTCGGTATCCAGCGGTGGAATAGGCTCTTGCAACCAATCTCGGTCCGACGCAGTCATGACTTTATGTCCAATTGGCGTAACACGGTGTCGTGCAGATGGCCGTTACTCGCCAGAATGGTAGTCGTGTCGAGGCTTAGCGGTTGACCATTCAAATCGGACACCTGTCCCCCAGCTTCGCGAACGATAACGCTGAGTGCGGCGACATCCAGGATATTAATATCTGATTCGATAACGATGTCGAGCTTCCCCGCGGCCAACAAATGATAGTGGTAAAAGTCGCCGTAGCCACGGGTCCGATTACACTGGCGGATCAGTTCGCCGATAGCGGACCAGCGGCGGTCTCCGGCCAGGGTTTTAAGATTGCCGAAGGATAAGGTTGCGGCGTCCAGGGTAGTGATGCCACTGATTTTAAGAGGCGTATCGTTCAAAAAAGCCCCCTGGCCGATTTCGGCATAAGCTAACTCATTAAACAATGGTGCATTAGAAACCCCCAGAATCAGCTCATTGCCACGCATTAGCGCGATCTGAGTCGAGAAGAAGGGATAGCCGCGAATGAAGCTTTTAGTCCCATCGATCGGATCGACCAGCCACACAAACTCGGCATCGGTGCGATTCTTACCGGTTTCTTCACCATAAAAGCCGTAAGCGGGGAAAGCCTGCTGCAATACCTGCTTGATCGCCTGCTCCGTTTCAATATCCGCTACCGTAACCGGGCTGAGATCTGCTTTGATCTGCACTCCCAAATCGCTTCTATAATAGTGTTTGATGACTTCCTCAGCGGCACGTGCGGCCTGGATAGCGGTTTGCAAAAGCGCAGGATGATTCGACATGCCGTTAGCCTTGATTGTGATGGACAGGGATCAATACAAGGCCGTTCGATACCCCGACCCTTAGTGAAATGGTGCTGTAGTTTAGCGGGAATAACAACGGAGGAGAAATCGAACTCGTAATGCTCAGCGCCAGAATATGAAGATTCCCAACATGATCATCAGAATAATGACAATCGGCAGGATAACCGCCATGGCTTTACGGCTTTTTTCGACCAGTTGAGCACTTTTTTCCTGGATCGCTTCCGCCCGATCCTGCAAGGCCGTTGCCTTTTCGAACTGACGTTTAACCAGTTCATATTGTTCTCGCTGCAGGGCCAAAGCCTCTTCCTGATGCGCCAGCTGAGTTTTTTGGTTGTCCCGAATGTCTTCCAACAGCTGGGCCAATCGGCTGGTTTCATCGTTCAATGGAATGCTCCTGCGACAGTCGTAACGATCAGAGTCCCAACAATCCCGGCAGAGCGGTTAAATCATTTAATTCGGTATCTGGCCCTGCCGGTAATCGCTCACGCCGTTGGCCGAAACGATTTATCCAAGCCACCCGAAATCCGAAACTGGCCGCACCCGCTGCATCCCAAGCATTAGATGATTGAAAGCTGATGGCTTGGGGCGATACGCCCAACCGATCCACGGCCAGCTGATAGACGCGCGGGTCGGGTTTATAGATTCCCACCGCTTCCACAGAGAGTAGCGGATCGATTAGATCGGCCAGACCTGCGTTGCTGACAGCCGCTTCCAACATCGCCGGTGTACCGTTAGACAAAATCGCCAATTTCAGCCCATGATTTTTGAGCTGCGCCAGCACGCTCGGCACTTCGGGGTAGCACGACAACTGTTGATAAGCCGTCATCAACGCCTCGGCTAATGCGCTGTCCTCGACTCCGAACTGGTCGAAGGCATAATCCAATGCGTCTTGGGTCACTTGCCGGAAATCGCTGTGCCGACCCATCAAACTGCGTAGCCAGGTATATTCCAGCTGTTTGCTGCGCCAAAGCGCGGACAGGCCGTCGGCGTGTTTGCCGAGGCGCTCGCGGTGTCGAGCGACGGCGGAATGGACGTCGAACAGGGTGCCGTAGGCATCGAAAACGCAGGCTTGAATATCGGCGAACTCAGCTGTCATAGGCGTACCGAGATGCGTCAGGCCCCATGCCTGGCATGAGGCCGTCGTCTGAGAGTTGTGGTCAGGAACTCAGCGGTTCGAAAAAGTGACCGGGGAATTCCGCGCTCACATGATGACCGGTAGAATCATCGACATGGATCTTTATGCGCTGACTGTCCCCGACTTGCCGGGCTTCGTTCAATTTGGCGTTATCGTTGAGCAACTTCTCCGGGACCCGCATCCCGTCCCGAAAGCGCTCGTCGCCGTAGACTGTGGATTTGGCGGAAACCGGCTGGATTTCATAATCTCTGAATGGGCCTTCGCCGACCAGGGTGACATAAGCCGCAAAGTTATCGCTGGCCTTGACGATGTTGCTCCACGCCAGGACCATGCCCGGTTGTATACGTCCGCCGCTTGCCTCGGTTGTCATGCTCAGTCCTCCATCTCGCTCTGTTATGAATGCTCGAAAATGATAACAAAAGGCCCCGTTTTCAGCGAGGTTGTATTTTCGGCCCGGTAGGAGTTCGCTACAATTTACTCCAAGTCATCCAACTACCGCTGTCCTCATCGTATTCCTGAAAGGTGTCTTGGGTCACATTTCTGATTCTGATGATGTCCGTGGCTTGGCCATCTTCAGGGGGTTCCCAGGGCGAGAAGGTGTTGCTTTGGAAATCGTAAAATTGTTCGAGCATATCGGAAGCGATTAAGGTTTCTTTTTCCTGCTTCCAACGACCTCGAATTCTGAAAATCGGTTGATCACTTAGACCAGCATCAGCTGCACTGACATAGCCTGACAAGCTAAACGCGCCATCGGCTTTAATATCCAACTGCAATTTATACACCCCGGTTCCGTTGAATCCGTCGTCGTCTTCGTTGAATTCCACGTCGGATTCTTCGGCTTGATACAGACCAGGAGTCAGGGTGAAGACTTGTGCCGCTGCGGAAGCCGGAGTTTGGTTTGGGGCTTGAGCCGGGACGGGGGCCTGAGCCGCCGGTTGTTCCGAGGTCTCGTCGACTACTGGGGCAGTTGACTGCGCGGCCGCGTCGGGGTCATTCGGGTTAGCGTTTTGGTTCGGTATTTGTGCGCCAACATCGACAACCATCCCGATGGCTAACAACACAACCCCAACAACAGCAGTTCTATTTTTCATTAATAACCCCTTGATAATGGTTTACACGCTATAGTGTTTCAGTTCCTGAGATAAAGGGGAGCTGCATTCACGCGACGCGCTCGACTTCGTATACGCCTCCGATCACTGCATATTCGTCTTCGCCCTTGAGAAAACCCGGCAACATGCGGTTATAGAAAAGGATTTTTGCTAACGGTATCTGTGCTTGCAGCACGTAGTCACCAAATTCGTCAGCGCGTTCCCAGGATGTTGTAAATGAACTCAGATTATTGCACAACATAATCCAGCGCCGACGGTCGATTTTTTTCAATACCTGATCATTGCCCAAGCGATTGAAACCACGATAAAGCTGAACTTGTTGCCGATCCGGACATTGGCGATGCAACTCATACTGGCCGTAGGTGTAAAGCAAGTCCAATTGGGCTTCTAACGCGTTAGTATTATAGAGTCCCCGGCTGCGGGCTTCGAGATACCGCAAGTAGGTGTCATTAGTGCGATCCAACAGATTTCCGCCATGAAACAACGTCAATAAACCGAACCTCGATTCTACCCAGGCTTTAAGTACCGCGCCTTCCCGGCAATCCGGGTCGAACGCCCAGCCCCGCACCATCCGCAAATAATCCGCCCTTCCGCGCAGCTTGCCGGGTGTCAGACCCACCGCGTCCAGCGCCTCCAAGCGGAAATATACCGCCATGTAATCCATGAAATAGCTCGCCCGTTGGTCGCTATCAGCCAAGCTGTCCAGGTGTTTGAACAAGCGATGGTGAATGACCGTCACGCCGTCGATCTCAAGCGCAACGGGATGATGCTGAAACGTCAGGCTACCCAGAATAACCGCCGGTAAATTACAGCGATTGATGCCTAACCGGGCCTGCTGGGGCAGGCTTGCTGTAGGGCGAGGTGTGTCATCGGTATTATTCGGATTATCGGTAACCGACTTGTCGCTAACCCGACAGGGGTTTGTCATAAAGATCACTCATTTTCAGGGTGTTGGTATATAAAAAATAGCTATTTTTCATTATCTTGCGCTTATTGCCTGCTTGGCACAAGGGTTGCTCAACCAATAGCCGTGCGCTTCTAACACTCCAATCATGAGGAGACTATTTAAAATGGCTATTCGTCAATGCGCAATTTATGGAAAAGGTGGAATCGGTAAATCGACCACCACCCAGAATCTAGTGGCCGGTTTGGCCGCGCTAGAAAAGAAAGTGATGATCGTCGGCTGCGATCCTAAGGCCGATTCCACCCGCTTGATGCTGCACGCTAAAGCCCAATCGACGGTGATGCACTTGGCCGCAGATGCCGGCAGCGTCGAAGATCTGGAATTGGAAGATGTGCTCAGAGTCGGTTACGGCGGGGTCCGTTGCGTTGAGTCCGGTGGTCCGGAGCCCGGTGTGGGTTGCGCAGGCCGTGGCGTCATCACCGCGATCAACTTCCTGGAAGAAGAGGGCGCCTACGAAGAAGACTTGGACTTCGTGTTCTATGACGTGTTGGGCGACGTGGTGTGTGGCGGATTCGCCATGCCGATTCGCGAGAACAAGGCTCAGGAAATCTACATCGTGGTTTCCGGTGAAATGATGGCCATGTACGCCGCCAACAATATCTGTAAGGGTATCGTGAAATACGCCACTTCCGGCAGTGTGCGGTTAGCCGGGTTGATTTGTAACTCCCGCAAGACCGCCCGTGAAGACGAGCTGATCGAGGCCTTAGCCGCTAAGCTCGGCACGCAGATGATCCATTTCGTGCCACGTGACAACGTCGTGCAACGCGCTGAAATCCGCCGCATGACCGTGATCGAATACGATCCCAACAGCAATCAAGCCAATGAATACAAAACTTTGGCTCAGAAGATGGTCGACAACAAAAAGTTAGTCATTCCCACCCCATTGACTATGGATGAGTTGGAAGAACTGATGATGGAATTCGGCCTGATGGACGAAGATGAAAGCATCGTCGGCAAGACGGCCGCTGAAGAGGCCACTGCGGCCTAGTCGCCCAGACACTGAGGAACAAACAGATGGCTATGAAACGTGAAGAAACCGAGCAACTAATTCAAGAAGTGCTCGAAGTCTACCCAGAAGAAACCGGCAAACAACGCGCCAAGCATTTGATGGCTAATGATCCGGAACTGGAAAAATCCAATAAATGCATCGTTGCCAATAAAAAGGCGCTGCCCGGCGTCATGACCGCGCGCGGTTGCGCTTATGCCGGTGCCAAAGGCGTGGTGTGGGGACCGATTAAAGATGTCGCCAACATCTCTCATGGACCGGTCGGCTGCGGGCAGTTTTCCCGCGCCGGACGACGCAATTACGTCACCGGCTTTAGCGGGGTGAATGTCTTTGCCGACATCAATTTCACCTCGGATTTTCAAGAAAAAGATGTCGTCTTTGGCGGCGATAAAAAACTCACCAAGCTGATCGGCGAAATTGATGCCCTGTTTCCATTGGCCAAAGGCGTTACGGTGCAATCCGAATGCCCGATTGGCTTGATCGGTGACGATATTGAAGCCGTAGCTAAGAGCACCGCAAAAGAAATCGGAAAAGTGGTCGTGCCGGTGCGCTGCGAGGGGTTCCGGGGCGTATCCCAGTCGCTTGGCCATCACGTCGCCAACGACTCGTTGCGCGATTGGGTGCTGTCTAACCGAGACGGTAAGAGCACCTTCGAGAGCACGCCGTACGATGTTGCGATTACCGGCGACTACAATATCGGCGGTGACGCCTGGGCTTCACGTATTTTGCTGGAGAAGATGGGCTTGCGAGTGGTCGCGCAGTGGTCGGGCGATGGTTCCATTCCGGAAATGGAAACAACCCCGCAGGTCAAGCTCAATTTGCTGCACTGCTACCGGTCCATGAACTATATCAGCCGCCACATGGAAGAGAAGTACGGCATTCCCTGGCTGGAATACAACTTCTTCGGCCCAACCAAGATCGTCGAAAGCCTGCGCATGATTGCCTCGCATTTTGACGATACCATCAAGGAAGGGGCTGAGCGGGTGATTGCCGAATACCAGCCCATGGCCGAGCAGGTCATCGCTAAATACCGGCCGCGTTTGGAAGGCAAACGGGTGATGTTGTTCGTCGGTGGGTTACGTCCCCGCCATATCATCGGTGCTTACGAAGATCTAGGTATGGAAGTGATCGGCGCCGGCTATGAGTTTGCGCATAACGACGACTACGACCGTACCTTCAAAGAAGTACAGGACGGCGCCTTGATTTACGACGACGCCACCAGCTTCGAATTAGAATCCTTTGTTGAACAGCTGAAACCTGATTTGGTCGGTTCCGGCATCAAGGAGAAATACGTGTTCCACAAGATGGGGATTCCCTTCCGGCAACTGCATTCCTGGGATTATTCCGGTCCCTATCACGGTTATGACGGCTTTGCCATCTTCGCCCGCGATATGGATATGACCATCAATAATCCGTGTTGGAATAATCTGCATGCGCCCTGGAAAAAAACCAGTGCGGAGCCGGCAGCGGCTTAACTCATATCCCTAGGAGGGGCGGTGCGCTGCGCGAGTGCGGCACTGTTCCCTCAAAACTCCAGTTTTTCCGGCAATAGCCTGTTCGTTGTTCACGAATGAGTGGCGCGGACGAGGAATGCGAGATGAACCAAGACATAGAGCACATTAAACCCGGTTACCCGTTATTCACCGACGAAGAGTATCAAGAAGCATTCGCCCGCAAGCGGGTCTTCGAAGAATCGCCTCCAGACGAAAAAATCCAAGAGGTTTTTCACTGGACCACCACTGAAGAATACAAGGAACTCAATTTCCAACGGCAGGCGCTTACCATCAACCCGGCCAAAGCGTGTCAGCCGCTGGGCGCGGTTCTGTGCGCGCTGGGCTTCCACAAAACCCTGCCTTACGTACACGGTTCGCAGGGCTGTGTAGCGTATTTCCGTACCTATTTAAACCGGCATTTCCGCGAACCAGTAGCCACCGTATCGGATTCCATGACTGAGGATGCGGCGGTTTTCGGTGGTCAGAAAAACATGTTCGAGGGTTTGGAAAACGCCAAAGCGATGTACGAGCCCGAGATGATGGCCGTCTCCACGACTTGTATGGCCGAAGTGATCGGCGACGATCTCAACGCGTTTATCGGTAACGCCAAGAAAGATGGCCGAGTGCCCGAAGACTATCCGACCCCGTTCGCGCATACCCCCAGTTTTGTGGGCAGCCACACCACCGGTTGGGACAACATGCTGGAGGGTATCCTACGCTACTTCACTCTCAACAGCATGGACGATAAGACTGTCGGCAGCAACGGCAAAATCAATATCGTGCCCGGTTTCGAAACCTATCTGGGCAATTACCGGGTCGTCAAGCGAATGATGACGGAAATGGGCGTGGATTATACGTTGCTGTCCGATCCCGAAGACGTGCTGGATACGCCTACTGACGGCGAGTTCCGCATGTATGCTGGCGGCACCACGCAAGATGAAGTCAAGCAAGCACCCAATGCGATCGACACATTGCTGCTGCAACCCTGGCAGTTGGTCAAAACCCGCAAATACACCAAAGGCACTTGGCAACACGAAACCCCTGCTATCGATATACCGATGGGCTTAGCGGGTACCGATGCTTTCTTAATGAAAGTCTCGGAGTTGACCGGCAAACCGATTCCGGAATCGTTGGAAAAAGAACGGGGGCGGTTGGTCGATATGATGACCGACTCTCATTCCTGGTTACACGGTATGCGTTATTCGCTGTATGGCGATCCGGATTTCGTGATGGGCATGTGTCGGTTTTTGATGGAACTGGGTGCCGAACCTTTGCACGTGCTGAGTCATAACGCCAACAAGCGTTGGGGCAAGGCCATGGCCAAGTTGCTTCAGGATTCCCCTTATGGCCAGCAAGCTGAGGTTCATGTGGGTAAAGATCTGTGGCATATGCGCTCCCTGGTGTTCAGCGATAAACCCGATTTCCTGATCGGCAATTCCTACGGCAAGTTCATCCAGCGCGATACCTTGCACAAAGGCAAGGAATTCGAGGTGCCGCTGATCCGGATCGGCTTCCCGATTTTCGACCGGCACCATTTGCACCGGGATACTACCCTGGGCTACGAAGGTGGCATGTACATTCTGAAGACCCTGGTCAATGCAGTGATGGAACGGCTTGATGAGGAAACCTCAGTGATGGGGAGCACCGATTTCGCGTTTGATTTGATTCGGTAATACCGACTGACTGTTCAATTCTTTCCCACAGGACACCCTCCCCCAGACTGGGGGATGGGTGGAAGGACAAACAAACATGCCAATCGTAATGTTACGCAACAACAACGCAGGCGAGTTGGTGTTTTATCTAGCCAAGAAAGATCAGGAAGAAAAAGTGGTCGATCTGGAATATCCCGGACCCAGCACCTGGGGCGGCACAGTGAAACTTGCCGACGGATCCAGTTTTTATTTAGAACCGCTGGCAACACCGCCCAAGCTGCCGATTACTTTACGGGCCAGACGGGTATGAGCGCAGCGCCGAGCGTAGCCGAGTTCAGCCGCGAAGCGGCGCTGCGTGTCGGGTTGGCGGCCCGGGCTTTGCCGGAGACCACGCCTGCGCGCTTGATGTATGTGCTGGTGCAAGCGCTGGGCATGCCGCTCAGCGAGGCAAAACTCAACAGCTTGAACGTGAAAACCCTGAAATTGGCCGCCGAAGGCGAGTTTTCCGAGATTGAACCCGTCTATCTCAAACAAGCGATTCGCTATCTCAAAGGCGATTATGACACGGACCTTGCGGATGATGCTGTGGTGCCACAATCCTACCTGGAAGGAGATATGCCGGGTTCCATCCGGGTGGCATTCGCGTCTAATTCCGGCGCCCGGTTGGACGGTCATTTCGGTTCCTGCACCCGGTTTCTGATCTATCAAGTATCCGCTGCCGAGAGCCGTCTGATCGCCGTTCGTCCTATTGAGGAACCAGTGGAAGTGAGCCGGGATGATCGGCAGGTGTATCGGGTGAGCTTGATTAAGGACTGCCAAATTCTCTATGTCGCTTCCATCGGTGGTCCTCCAGCCGGGCGGGTGATCAACGCGGGCGTGTATCCCCTTAAGCATCCCCAGGAAGTAGAGATTGAGGAGTTATTAACTCGGTTGCAAGCGATGCTGGCGGGCAAACCGCCGCCTTGGCTGGCTAAAATCCTTGGCGCTACTCCTGAGCAACGGGTACGCTTTGACCGAGGAGACGAAGAATGATTACGCCCGAATTGGTCACGGAAATCGCCGCTCAGGTTGAGCAACAGGGGTTGGATAGCAGCACTGCTGCGCGGTTACGTCAAGCTTATCCGGGGATGCATTTTGCGGTGTGTCAGGAGGATGATATTAGCAACCTAGAGCCAGTCAGCAACTACAAAACTTTCAACGTCTATCTGCTGGACGCTCACTCTCATTGTCTTAGTTTGACCCGAGATTATGAGGCAGCCACTGGGGTTGTGCTGGCAGAGCTCTCGGACGAAAGCGAGTACTGAACAAGATAATTTAAGGCTGTTCTGCGGGAGATTCTTGAGCTTGACTGGCAGCAATCCGGTCGAATAATTGATTCAACATTTCAGCAGCTTCAGCCAGCCCGCCTTCTAATATGGTGTTGCGAGTGAAGCCGTTTTTCTCGCACATTTCGCTATAATTTTCAATTATTTCGTCGCGGCCATCCTGGGTGAGTAAGCGTAGATTGACAGTTTTGATACGCTTTTCGAGTACGGTTTTGATGGTTGTCGGCTGCTCGGCGTTCATTTCTTCATCGGTCATGATGTCCTTTTCCACAGCCACTTCTTTTGCGGTGAGTTGTGATCCCTTGAGAATCCGCCGCTTCCATTCAGTGACTTTTTTCAAATTATAAACTTGCTTGATAGCGTAGTCTAAAATCTCATGTCCTAACACTTCGTGGAGATAATCCGTTGCCTCATTGATCACATTGATCGTCACCAGCAGTTCATGAATTCTTTCCATGCTTTCCGACTGGCGCTCGTTGATTTCGCCAGCTTGCATGGCAACAATCACATCTCGAATTGCGGATTTTAGTGCATGGCGCTTTTCCTTGTTGCTTAGGCATCCTTCCGCCCAGGTATTCGTAGCATTGGTGAAATCTGCTGCGATGCCCCGCAGCCAAGACGTCGGATAGTCAGCCTGTTCATAATCGTACAAGCGCCGAATAGTTTCCTCAGCCAACATTCTGAGAATGGAAGGATTCTCTTTTTCAATATCTTCAAGGCGCATTTGCCATGCCTTTATAGAGCGAGATACCGTCATTATCGTTCGCCCAGTTAACCATAGACCGGCATCGAAATGGGCTCCTGTTACAATACGCTGTGGATGTGGTTGGAGTATAGCTATAGCACATCGTCAGCCCGAATGTGGGAGAAAAAACCGTTGGAAAGTGCCGCTCTGGAATCATAAGTGACACAGATTTACGGATAATCGTAACGCATTTATAGACTATTGATGCTACCCAAGGCTATGGCGAAAACCCTTGATAAGGCGTTCAAGGATTTAACGCGTTAAAAAAATAAGTGAGAAAACGAATTAAACATCGACATTATTCAAAAAGCACATGCACATAGTTTACCAAAGATGGTTTGGTCATCGCTTCCCCTTATTCCAAGCACCCGTTCAGCGCTAGTAGCGTTACTGATCGTAAGCGCCACTGTAAGCCTGTGCGGCTGCGCTAAGCTGGCCTATTACGGCCAAGCCGTCAGTGGCCAATGGCAGCTGTTGCAAAGTCGCCGGGCAGTGGAAGACGTCCTGAGTGACGCCGATACGTCTCCCAAGCTTAGGCAACGCTTGCAAATCGCCTGGGCATTGCGGGATTTCGCCAGTACGGAGCTGGCCTTGCCCGATAATGGCAGTTACCGAGACTATGCCGATTTACAGCGCGCCTTCGTGGTACGCAACGTATTCGTCACACCGCCCTTGTCGTTAGAACCTCACCAGTGGTGTTTCCCATTAGTCGGCTGCGTTACCTATCGAGGTTATTTTAACGCCGACGCTGCCGAACGGTTTGCCAAAACCTTGCGTGATCAAGGCAATGATGTATATGTCGCCAATGTGCCGGCCTATTCCACGCTAGGCTGGTTTGACGATCCTCTGCTTAATACCTTCGTTTATTGGCCAATCGGACGGCTTGCCGAGTTGATGTTTCACGAACTGGCCCATCAACGATTGTTTATTCCCAACGATACAATTTTCAATGAATCATTCGCTACAGCAGTGGGTCGACTAGGTGCACAGCTGTGGCTGGTTCGCCATGGTACCCAGGCGGACCGGGAAAACTATGAACTCCAGCAACATCGGCGGGAGACATTCCTGAAATTGGTTTTAAGCACTCGCGATGTATTAGCTGAACTCTATAATTCTTCTGCTAGCAATGCCGACAAGCAGGCCGGCAAATACCGAGAGTTGCGCCAACTCAAGGCACGCTATCAAGCGCTCAAACAAACGGTCTGGAATGGCTACGCGGGTTATGATGCCTGGTTCAACGAGGACTTGAACAATGCGAAGCTGGCCGCATTGGGTGCTTATACCGATTATGAGCCGGCGTTCCGGAAACTCTTTGAGCAGAGCCGGGGTGATTTCAGTACCTTCTATCGTGCGGCGGAAGCTTTGGGTGGGTTACCTCCCGAAGTCCGCGAGCAGCGATTACAGGCGTTATTAGCTTCCTGAATCGGGTTCAGTGTCATGCCGGGCCGTGCGGCGGAAATCACGATAGCGAACGGCGCGCGAATAACGGCGACTGAAACAAGCCGGCATAACCGCTTCTACTGCTTGCGGAACCAGGCCCAACGCATCGAAACCGTTGTTGCAGCACACACTATCCACTTGTAAAGATAAATAATTATCCAGGGTAAAGGGCGATCCAGGTACGTGCGTTAAAACCCTGGCTTGGAACCGCGCTAGGCCGTCCGGCAAATTAATAATCCAGCGTTTTTGGTGGCTCAGTGTCGCTGTATAGTCCACTAATTCGCGCAAGGTATAGCTGCGCGGACCACACAGTTGCAATGATTGCCCGAAGGTATCAGGATTGCTTAGCGCCGCATCAAAGGCCGCGACCACATCCTCGACATAAACCGGTGCGAATCGTGCGTTGGGACAAGCCAAAGGTAGTACCGGACTCAGGTTAAGCAGTGCGGCGAAGCGATTGAAAAAGCTGTCGTCGAAACCGAAGATGACGGAGGGTTGGAATACGGTGGTGTGAATGCCGGTTGCGGCGCGCACCGCTTGTTCACCCGCGCCCTTGCTGCTCAGGTACATACTGGGTCCTCGTTCCGCATCGGCATGTAGTGCGCTCATGTGCAGCAAACGGCGTATCCCGATTTCCTGACATAGCGCCGCGACCTGGCGGGGTAATTCCACATGCAGCGCCTGGAATTCGGTTTCGGTCCCGTTGAGAATACCCACCAGATTAATGACCGCGTCGCAATCCGCAAGGTGGGTACGCAGAATTTGCGGATCACCAATGTCCGCTTCAATCAGTCGCACGTTAGGCATGACTATCAATTGCCGGTGACGCTGCCGATGCCGGCAAAGAACCTTCAATCGAAAACCTCGATTGGCCAGATGGACCACTAGGCGTTTACCGACGAAACCCGTCCCGCCCAACACACAAATCGTTTGTAGCTTCATGATGAATTCCGACTGCAGGTGATTACCATGCGCCCCATTATCAGATTCTCATTCCAGACGCCTATAGCCGTTGCACTGCATATCCTCGTGCACTCAGTTCCTGTACGATGCTGTCCTCACCTACTAAATGACCGGCTCCAACCACAACAAAACTGATTTTTCCCTGGTTCAGCAAGTCGATGATCTTGGTCGCCATCGTTTTGTTGCGTTCGGTAATCAGCCGCTGATAGATGTGCGAATGGGTCTGCAGGGTGGCGTTGACCAGCTCATTTATCGCTGCAGTATCGCCGTTTTTCCAAGCCGATTTGAGGGTTTTCAAGTATTCGCTACCCTCGGCGATTTCTTGCAGCGTCTTAAGCAAAAACTCTTCTTGTTCGGCAGGAGAAAACTGGTTGAAAATGCTCAACTGTTGCTCTAAAGACTCCAGTTCGACAATGTTATGGGCAGTCCCGGCCTGCTCCAGAAAATACTGATCCACGCCTAACTCCGCGCTGTAGCCTTCCTGCTGAAACACCCAGGTTGTCAAAGTCAGAGCAGCCAGCCACGGTTTCTGACGTTGCAACAGAATGAGGGGTAATTGATAACGTTTGGTTGCCGCAACAAGCAGTTGCCAAGTCTGTGGTGCAAGACTGGATTCTAAGGTGTCCTCACCCTGGTATAGCCCTTTACGAGTAAACAACAAGGCAGCGCCAGCGGGATCGACATCCAACAGATTGATTTCGACGACCAGCGTGTCGGAGTTGGCGAAGGCTTGAGTGATCACCGGACTCAAAGGATACATGTCAGACGTGCCAACATGAATAGAACCTAACAAATAAGCTGTGCCCGGCTCCCCGTCTACTTTCCAAAATAAAAACCGATTAGTCTCATCCGCAAGTGTGGCATGAGCAAACATAATCCATAAGATAACCAGTTTCAAAACCCCCGCCATTGCTGCATCTCCGATTCGTAGGTATCGCGCTTAAGTTTAGATGGACTCAAGCACTGCTGAAGGGGTTCCTCATGGCAATGAGGATAGAATGACAGGCATAACTAAACAGGAAGGGCAATTGCGAGTGTGCTGGTAGCAGCTAGGAGCGAGTGGCCTAGCGGATAAGGCAGGATCGCTAGCGCTGTTAAGCCGCGAGCTGGGTCATCAGATAATTTTCACAACCGCGCAGGGTGGACAGCTTAGGATAGTCAAAGTCATAAATGGTGATATTGAATTCTTTTTCCAACGCTATCATTAAACGCAAAAAATCAATGGAATCCAGTTCAAACTGATCGTGAAAACTGACGTCCGGGTTCAACACTTGAACGTCGGCATCTGGAGCGATTTCATTGACAAGTCGGGTTACGGTTTCTCTAATAGCACTATGGTTCATCACTCACCTCTCCTGGCAGAACGGCTAAATGTCCCCAGATCACAACCACTTTCGAGCCAAAATTCTAACAATAAAAACTAGAATAAACACACTAAGGCCGATTCGCTAAACAACCATGATTCCGGATTCGGTACCGGCATTTTGCCCAAGTACAAGCAACGGAACTCGCCGCTAACCGATGCGTATATGCACCGCTGCGGATAACCCCTGAAATGAGATAACCGCATGACTATTCGCAATCTCAAGTGTATGTTCAAGCCCCGTTCCATAGCCATCATTGGCCATGGCAAGGCAGATGACGGGCCGGACGCGGTATTGCAGCTGAATCTAATCAAGGCGGGGTTTAAGGGTCCGGTGATGCCGGTTAACCCAGACCGGCGCGCAGTATCAGGAGTATTGACCTATAAAGATGTGGCCAGTCTGCCGGAAGTACCGGAGCTGGCGATCATTACCACGCCACTCGAATCCAGTCCGACCTTGATCAGCGAACTGGGTGCACGGGGGACCCGCGCCGTGTCTCTGGTCAGTGACGAAATGCTGAAGAGCAGCCGGAGCGACGGAGCAGCCCTAAGGCAAGCAATTTTGGACGCTGCGCGCCCGTATTTACTGCGTATCCTAGGTCCTGACAGATTGGGGATGGCAATCCCATCGCAGTTCATCAATGCAACGCTTAGCCATTCCCGACTGATACCTGGCCACATCGGTTTGTTAACCCAATCTTCGGCGATCATGCGCGCCTTGATCAAGTGGGCTGACGAGCGTCAAATCGGATTTTCTCATATGGTTTCTCTGGGAGCGCGGCTGGATGTCGATTTCAGCGATATGTTGGATTACTTGGCGCAAGATTCCCAAACCCATTCCATCCTGATGTATCTGGAACAAGTCCGTAATCCGCGTAAATTTATGTCCGCCGCACGGGTCGCTGCGCGGGTCAAACCGGTCATCGTTCTCAAGCCTCGCAACTATGATGAACGGCGCGTCGAAGACGCAATCTATGATGCCGCTTTTCGCCGTGCGGGGCTGCTGCGGGTGGGGACGATTGAACGCCTGTTTAATTCGGCGGAAACGGTAGCTAGCGCCAAACCAGTCCGCAAAAATCGGTTGCTTATTGTCGGTAATAGCCGCAGCGCCTGTTTACTAGCCAGCGACATGCTGCGCCGCCGCGGCGGTGT
>JAZBPA010000279.1:0-17182 GCA_036351435.1 Candidatus Competibacteraceae bacterium | reverse complement strand
GCGAGGCGGAACGTTGGCTGGCGCCTAGTCTGGGTTACGATCCGGATTGAACGGATACAGTTTGTGGTCACCCACCGATAGAGGAGGGCTCTCATGCTGCTGGAAGGTTCGTGTCATTGCGGTTCGGTCCGATTCAGCGTTGAATCGGCGCATCCCTATCCATTCAATCTCTGTTATTGCTCAATCTGCCGCAAAACCGCCGGTGGGGGCGGTTTTGCCATCAACCTAAGTGCTAGCGCAGCAACCCTAGAGGTTCAGGGCCAGGAACATATTCAGGTATACCAAGCTCAGATCGCCGATCCCGATACGGGTGAAAAGAAAACCAGCCCTGCCGAACGCCGTTTTTGTCGCTTGTGCGGCAGTGCGTTATGGGTTTGGGACCCGCGTTGGCCGGAGTTACTGCATCCTTTTGCTTCGGCTATCGACACGCCGCTTCCTGTGCCGCCGGAACGCACTCATTTGATGTTGGATTTCAAAGCATCGTGGGTCGAGTTGCACGCCGATCCGCAGGACAAACATTTCCCTCACTATCCTGAAGAATCCATCGCCGCATGGCATGAACGGCTGGGTTTGGAAAGATGATCTCGGCCTTCGGTCACCCACGAGCAAATCACTGTCTGCTGCAATGAGAATGCATGAAATGAATTGACGTGGGCTATTCAACAAACCCAACGATAACAAAATTTTGATGTGCTTCCGACTAGTTCATGTTATGGACAGCCAAGATTGACCATAAAGGTAACAAGATCGGAGCTTCACAATGACTCTTTTTGAGCATTATCTCGCCATGATGCGGGCGTTTTTCGAACATCTGGGTGGTGACGCAGCCAGTACATTGCATCACTATCTTACCCTGGCGCAGCCGGTATTGGAGCAATACGGCTATCTTGCGGTGTTCGGGGCGGTAATGGTCGAAGGCTGCGGGATACCAGCCCCGGGCCAGACCATGCTCATGGCCGGTGCAATCCTGGCAGCGCACGGTGGGATGTCCATCGAGTGGGTGCTGGCATTGGCTTTCTTGGCCGCCGTGCTGGGTAATTCTATGGGCTATCTACTGGGACGTTGGGGTGGCCGCCCGCTTCTAGAAAAAGTAGGTATCAATGAAGTAAGGATGTTACGAATGGAAAATTTGTTCAATCGCTATGGCGGTGGGGTCGTCTTTGCCGGCCGATTTCTCGATGGTCTGCGTCAGCTCAGCGGAATCGTGGCGGGTACCCTCGAAATGCCCTGGTGGAAATTCACTGTTTTCAATGTGCTGGGGGCCGTGGCTTGGACTGCACTTTGGGGATTAGGAATGTACTTTTTTGATGAGCACCTCAAGACCGTGTTCGCAGTTTTCCACCGGCTTGAGCCCTACATCATCATTATCAGCCTGTTCGCAGTGATTGGTTTAATCGTTTATCTGCGGCATAACCACAAGCCTACCGATGTGAGTTAAATTTAAGTTTTCGACGGTGGCGAAAGACCGACCCGGGTGGTCTGATTACTCCGAAAAGCGGTAATGAATGAACTCAGAATCATCGCTGTCCCGGCCAAGACTGATTAGCCCTTCGCCATACAACGGAAAGCTTTCTCGGCGCAGGAAAATTCTTCTGCCGTCCCGTATCCGGATATAGGTGCCGTTGGTGCTGCTGTCGGTGAGAATAAACTTACCCTGACTGAGCTCAATATACGCATGATTCCTGGAAGCGAATTTGGCGTCGATGGTCAAATCGCTGCGTGGATTTCTACCCAATAAGAACGGTTGGTTTTCTACGTTGATTTCGAACAAGCGCTCCCCGTAAGTCAGCGTCAGCGATTTGACTGGGGCCTCTTGCCCATCGACTTGGAATTGGCTAGTTAGATCGGAGGTGTCTTCTTGCCAGATCACTTCGCATATCGCCAACTGGGCTTTTTTACCCCGCACCTTGGCGAGACCTAAATTGCGTATGGTGCGGTGCATGATGGCGGGTAACAGGTCAACCGTGGTCTGCGTGGTAATTATTTGCCCGGCTTTAGCTAAGCTCGCCATTCTCGCAGCAGTGTTTACCGCATCGCCGAATACATCGTTGTCTTCCAATATCACCTTGCCGCAATGTAAACCAATCCTGATCGCGATATCCAATGGTGCCAACGATTCGACGCGAGTCACCGCGCGTTGCATCTCGCTGGCTGAAAAAATCGCTCGTTCCGGTCCTGTAAAGCTGCACATGATCTCGTCGCCGATAGTTTTAATAACCTCGCCGTCGTGTTTTTTGACTTTTTCTGCTAGCAACGCTAAGACCTGAGCCTCTATCTGCCGGGCGCGGACATCGCCATACAGCTCGAAGAGTTGGGTGCTGCGGCAAATATCGGCGAACAAGATGGTCGTTGTTGCGGATTGGCGTGACATTAAATATGGCTCGTTTAGTGACTAACGTGAAACATAGATCCCAAGATTTTATATGCCTTATCATCCCTGCGGCTACTGTTGCTTGGTTTACTCATTGGTCACTAACGGCAGCCTCACTCCTGATTCGCTGTTTGACAGCGCGTGCACGCACTAAGTCGTTGTCGATTCGGGCAAGGCAATGCTGCTCGGCAATAGAAAACCTTGCCGGATTAAATGCCGCACCACCGGTACAGCCTGCGGTACGAACTGTTGTGCATCCGCGCCGATGGCAGAGGCGAGTTCGAGCAATAATACCTGTAAAGGATGTTCGCCCGTGCACCGTACAACCAAATTGGCAACATGGGCGTTGACATCGTTGACATAAGCCAAGCCCTGTAATAAACGTAACCGAGAAGCGGCAGCCGACCAACCATCTGCGGTCGGTTCCAGAAGCTGCTCGAACCGGACATGGGGTGAATAACGAAACCGCTCTTGCAGCAATTGCTGGTCGTCTTTTGTGTTTTCCAGGAAGTCTTGCGCTTGGAAACTACGGATAATTGCTTCTCCAGTAGGGCCGGTCATCTGTGGTGGCGCATCATCCAAACGTATCCAATTTATCATGCCATCGGTGCGACGCATCGTGATTACGCCATGACTGATGGTTTCGATACCTTCCCGCGCGTAGTAATCCATCCATTCATTGTAAGCAGCTGTAAAGTGTTGCTCGCTACTATTTGGGTCGGTATCCCTGATCCAGTTACTGGCATAATTAGATGCGGACTCTGTGCTGCCGCCAAGCACCAACACATCACAGCCAGTACCATCAAACCAGTGCGCAAGACCTTCCTGCCAGTCTTGCGAAGCGCCATGGGTCCAATTGCAAACCAGTTGCGCATAGCCTCCGTCCTCTAAAAACTGCGCTGCTTGTTGAATAATCAGCCGGCAGAATTCGTCGCCACGCATCCCGCTGTCGCAGAACATAAACCGCGCATGAGGGGAAATCACATATGGGGCATTGCAGACGATAAGGTCGAACCGCTGCCCGCTAACCGGCTCAAAGAGATTGCCTGTCAGGCCTTGCAGGTTAGTAAGGCCGTTGAGGGCAGCGTTGAAGTGAGTAAATAATTCTGCGCGAGGATTTCGATCCGTAGCGAAAACCTGCTTACTATGCGCACAGCATAACAACGCCTGAATACCACAACCAGTACCGACATCAAGCACCCTTCTTGCAGGTCGGCGGAGGGTATTATTCAGTAACAGCATCGAACTCTTAGCAACCCCCATGACATGATCAGGACGGGTACCGGTATGGATAGCTTTCGGCATGTCCGAGGCCAATATCAGCCCGTGATAGGATTGCAGTTGTATACGGGGCACGACTTGGTCGTTCTCCATAGCCAATAAACCGGCTTCCAGCCACGACTCTAATGCCATCGGTGCCAAAGCGTGATGTGCTTTATCTGGTTCGACTGCAACATTTAATAAAAACAGTCGAATCAAGGTATGCAGCGGTTCGTTACCGGATGTTCGTCGTAGCCAAACAGGAGCGTCGGCTGATTGTGCAGTCAGTGCACCCGTACTGCCCAGCGTTTCACCCATACCCTCTGGGGTGTAATTAGCGCGGAGCAACACCTCACGGGCGCGTGGGTAATCGTCAAAGTGGGCAAACCCTAGCGTATTGGAAGTAGACATCATGGCGACTCGTTCAGTTGTGCTGGACACGAAGCTGGCTAATAACGGCAATTTCAGGATGTAATGATAACGGACCGATTACTTCTCTAAAACTTGCCAATTCATGACTGGTTAACTTTGTGATTATTGAATGATAATAAAGCAACTCAACTAGTCAACAGCTGGCAGCACGCCCATACAAGTGCATTTAACAATGCGCTGTATATTGATCCGCTTTTTATTTGGGGTAGAGTTGCCACAAAAAAAATGACTTTTCTTGCTTCATTTACTGTTTTTCTGTAAAAAATAATTTACACACTAAGCAGGTTAATGTTTTTTGGTAGCTTTTGATGAACGATAATTCCGCTCATGGTATACGATTGGAGTTTAAACTGTTATAATTAGCTAGTTTTGAAGAGTTTTAGGCTAAAAGCACATGAACGAAGGATCTATTGATAGAGGACTTGACTTGCAAATTGCTGAAGCAACCGGCATAAAAGTCTATTATAACGATTGGGACGTAAAACAGGAAATCCCTCTATACATTCCCAGTGGGAAGCCTTGGAAAACCCACAGCATGGAGGCTCGCCCTCTACCCAGTTATTACAAAAATTATGGTTCTGCGTTCTCTTTATTAGATTTATTTGGTAGCTTGGCTGGTTTTAAGCTAGAACGTGGGTTTACCCAATGGTGGTGGTGCGGGATCGTGTTTGTAACTGGTCTGTCAGCAAAAGGCGAAGGCGAGACTGCGCCGATTGCTATTTGCAAAGCTGTATTGATGGGACTGGCAATTTATCCTGTTATTGCTTTCGAAGAAATCGAACAAGAAACCTTATTAGATATTTGCAAAAAACGTCACCTAAAAGGATGGACTCAGCGTAGCAGCAAAGCGGAATTAATTGATTTATTGAATACAGATAAAGCAACAGTAATCGAATTAGCCAAGAAGATGGCTACTCAGACTTCGAGTAGAAGTTAGTAGAAAATAAAGCTTCGACACAAGACAATTAGCTATTACTCTGCCAGAGCAAATCAAGTTAATCTGTAATAGAATGCGAGGCCGATGCTAACTACCAGCAAGTCTGTCGAGCAGCGGGGGCAATTCAATACCCGTTTCAATCCCTCAATCAGTTCCGACGTTAAACAGCAGGCCTGCCGGTAAAATCCGGCTTCAGCTCATTCTAAAAAGCCCTATCAATTGTCGGTACCGGAGTAGAACTGGGTAAGCTAAGCTACCGTTTCCCATCACGGTTTGGGCGTATGCTGAACAGCCCATTCCAAATCTTCGAAGGTGGTGGCGCGCTGGGTGGGATCAATTTGCAAGCCCAGTTGCTGTCCGATCTGCGACAGAGAAAAGATACCCCGCACCGCGAGCTCACCGTTATGAGGGTCGGTATCCACCACTATGGCATGTTGGCGGTCCACTTCTTTTAAGGTAGCGATGATGTCCCCGACCCGAGCGTGAAGCACGTCTTTCATCATCAGCACTTCCAATTTGTTCTTCAAGGTCATGATGTCGCCGACTACCAGATCTTTGAGAGTACCCCCGGTTTTTTGCAAAATCTTGGTCGGTTTTTCGCCTTGCACATCGCGGCTGGTAATTAACCCCAACACTCGTCCATTGGCATCGGTGACTAGCAACATCCGCACACCACTCTTAATCATTCGTTCCAAAGCCATGTTCAGGGGCGTCGTCGGCGAAACCATCAACACAGCGACTTGGCGTAGATCAGTCATGACATCCAGGGCCGGACTGGTATCTCTGACCCGATCAGGTAGCTCATGGCGGGGGCGGAAATAACCCACACTGTATTCCAATGTGTTAAATGATAACGGCTTGAAGGCTTTGCTCATAGTGGGTCTCCGATCACGTGTTATTAGCCTTAAAGAAATAGACTCCCTGGTTTGAGTTGTAAATCCCGGCCGGTGCTTAAGGTAAGTTTCCCATGTGAGACTTAAGGCGTGGGAGGCGGGGTAGCGTTGATCACAGTATAGGCCCAATCCAAAATAGCGCGCACCCTGGGGGTTAATAAACGCCACGCCTCGGCGCGTCCAGTCCAACGAAAATCATTATGCTCAGGACGCCCCAGCAGCGGGTTGATAGGCAGGTGCACACGGATCTCAGGGGACTCGGCAATGTAATACCGGGCGATTTTGCGTCCTTGGTTATAAGGATTGGTTTCCCGATACACATGTCCCCAATTGAAATTCAATTCCTCCAACCCAGTTTCTTCGCGTACCTCGCGGATAGCAGCTTCCAACGGTGTTTCACCGGACTCCACCACACCTTTAGGGAAATCCCAATAGTTATAGGCCCGCAGTAACAAATACTGGTGACGGTCGCGGTGATGATTGAGAATCACCACGCCGGCTGACAAAATCTTAACTGCCATGGCTCACGGGCCCTTGTTATGATGCATTACGACGATTTTAATAGCTTGCGGTAACTCGCAGCGATCTATTCAGAAAAGATTCACTGCGACAGCTTGCTAGCCTATCACGCATTTGCCAGACCATAGGCTGAATCACCGAACCAATCTGCAGCGTACCACTATGGACAAAATGATAATTTTTTTATCCGATGACCTGACGAGCAAAGAGCCTAACTGCCGTGTAACGAGTTGTAGCGGACCTTACAGCCGATCATGTGGGTATACAACAGCACAGTTAAAATGTGACACAAGACGGCACAAATAGTTTGCCCTATCGGCTATGCCGGTTTAAAAAGCCGAACGCGTGACGCTTGGTATTTAACCTATCAGATTGTCAAAAAAAATTGCCCCGCACTCATAGATGCCATTTTCTCATTTTCATTTCAGAGCCCTGCTTGCTCACGTTACCCCCCATCGGAATATCCTGATATTAGCGGTGCTGTTAATGCTAGGTGAAAGCGTTATCGCTTTGGCCAACCCCTGGATCGCAGGGCTGTTCACCCAACACATGTTGGAACCCACTGAGACGATGGATCTGGGCCTAACATCATTACTGGCGCTGTGGGCATTGCTGCTGGTGACTCAAAGCGGACTCAGTGTTAGCAATCAGTATCTGTTAGGTCAAACCGGCGAGACCATGCTCGCTAATCTCCGAATGAGGCTTTATGACCATTTGCAATCACTTCCGCTGGGCTATTTCCATGACAAACGCCGCGGCGAAGTGTTAGCGCTGTTGGGTAACGATGCCCTGCAGATCAGCCATTTTATTACCGCCACAGCGGTGAGTTTGTTGCCATTGCTGATTACGTTTTTCGGCGCTTTCATTATCCTGTTCTGGATTAGCCCGTTGATCGCCACCTTAGCCGGGGCATTGGTGCCGGTGTTCTTCCTGGCCATGAAACTGATCGGTCGGCGTTTGCGGCCGCTTTCCTCCGAGTGGGTACGGACCCATGCTGAGATGTTCGCCACGTTGGAAGAAAATATCGGTATGCTGCCGGCCATCAAGTCATTCACCCGCGAAGCGCATGAATCAGCCCGCTTCCAGGATTGCAACATAAAGCTGATGCAAGTGGCCAAACGCCAACTGTTTATCGGATCGATTTTAGGACCCGCAACGCACCTACTCGCAGGATTGGGATTGTTGTTGCTGCTCTGGGTCAGCACGTTGCAAGTGCAAAATGGTGCTCTGGCGCCTTCGGATATGGTCAGCATTCTGCTCTATAGCATGTTACTGACCCGTCCGGTAAGCGGTCTGGCAGGCGTTTACGGTAGTGTGCAGACGGCGCGCGGTGCTGCGGAACGACTGATTGAAGCCTTCGCCGCTCAACCGGAGCCAGATGACGCCGGTGCGCCGCCGCTGAAAACGGTGGCAGGATGTATTTGTCTGAAAAATATACACTTTGCCTATCCCAGCCGACCGAAGGTACTCAACAACATGACCTTGGAGATTCAGGCCGGGGAAACTGTCGCCCTAACCGGGGCTAATGGTTCAGGCAAAAGCACCGTGGTGCATTTATTAATGCGCTTTGCCGACCCGGACCAGGGACAGATTTTGCTTGATGATGTCGACATTCGCGGTGTAAGTATTTCTAGCCTACGCCGCCAGATCGGTCTGGTTGCTCAACATGTGCTGCTACTTAATGGTAGCGTGCGGGATAACATCGGGTACGGTCGGCTGGACGCCGATCTAGATGAGATTATGATAGCGGCTCGCAATGCCATGGCACATGACTTCATTACCCAGCTACCACAAGGGTACGAAACTGTCATCGGTGATCAAGGTATTCGATTGTCTGGCGGGCAACGCCAGCGCATCGCATTGGCCAGAGCATTGCTGAAAAACCCGCCTATCCTGATTTTCGACGAGGCAACAGCGATGTTCGACCCGGAAGGCGAATTGGCGTTTATCCGTGAGTGTCAGCCGATTCTAGCGAGTCGGACGGTAATTCTGATTACCCATCGGCCAGCAAGTTTGGCTTTGGCTGACCGGGTTGTGTCGTTGAGCTAAACGCTGTTTTCCCGGGCTATCACCAAGCTTTCATAGATCAGAGTTAAGATCGCTGATTTCCTGATTTTACTTTGGTCAATGCAGCATCAAGCTAGCGGGGTTCCACGTACATTATTCGATCACTTGCAAAACCACTTTGCCTTTGACGCCACCTTGCTCCACCCGCCGGTGAGCATCAGCCACCTGTGTCAACGGCAACACGGAGTCGATCAGCGAACGAAGTTGGCCGCGTTCCGCCAGTACCCGCAACACCTCCATTTTGGCGCGTGCTCGTTCCATGAATCCGAAATAAAGCCGCAGATTCTTGCTGTAAGCGCCATTCAAATCACCGCTGGTGTCGACGATGCTAGCCAGATGACCGTGGGGTTTGGTCGCCTCAATGCTGCGCGCTAGGGTATCGCCGCCCACGGTGTCGTAAACCGCATCCACGCCTTCGCCGTCGGTGAGCCGCAATACAGCTTTTACGAAATCCTCGCTGCGATAATCAATTGTTTCATCGGCGCCTAGCGAACGTACCAAGGCATCGTTGGATTGCCGACACGTGACTAATACCCGCGCTCCCGCCGCTTTGGCGATTTGCACTGCGAGAGAACCTACCCCACCCGCTGCGGCATGAATCAGTACGCTGTGGCCGGGACGCAATTGCATGAATTCAATCGCATCCCAAGCCGTGCAGCCGGCCAAAGGCAGACTGGCGGCTTCAAGAAAGTTGAGATTGCGCGGTTTGCGCGCCACGATAGATTCGTCGGCGACATGGTATTCAGCATAGCTGCCCTGACCGCCGAAGATCACTGGGGTATAGAACACCTCGTCGCCTGCCTTGAACGCTTTCACGCCCGAGCCGACCGCTTCGACAACCCCGGCAACATCGTAGCCGATTATGGCGGGTGGCTGAACACCCGCCCAGGAACCGGCTTGGCGGATTTTATAATCGACCGGATTAACCGAACTGGCGTGCACCCGCACCAACAGCTCGGTGGCTTGAGGCTCCGGCTTGGCGACTTCGCGTTCCTCGAATACTTCGGGACAGCCGAAAGCAGTGATGATCATAGCTTTCATGGTGTTGACTCCCGTCTTGATAGCAAATAGACCGCCCGACTATTCAGTCAGGCGATACATCAAGCACTCTTGCGCGACGCCCGCTTCCGTTCGTGTTCTAACAACAGCTTCTTGCGAATGCGAATCGATTTCGGCGTCACCTCGACCAGCTCGTCATCGTCGATGAATTCCAGCGCTTGCTCCAGGCTCATGCGCACCGGCGGCATCAGCAGAATGTTTTCGTCCGAACCGGCGGCGCGAATATTAGTCAATTGCTTGGCTTTGAGCGGATTAACGACTAAGTCATTGTCTCGCGAATGAATCCCAACCACCATGCCTTCATAAACCTCATCGCCAGGCCCGACCATTAGCCGACCGCGTTCCTGCAGATTGAACAAGGAATAGGCCAACGCCTTGCCGGATCCGTTGGCGATTAATACACCGTTGATGCGGTTGCCAATCGTGCCCTTTTTGACTGCTCCGTAATGATCGAACACGTGATAGATCAAACCCGAACCCGAGGTGGCGGTCAGAAATTCGGTCTGAAACCCGATCAATCCGCGGGCGGGGATGAGATAATCCAACCGCACCCGACCCTGTCCATCGGGTTGCATATCTTGTAGATCGCCGCGCCGATTGCCCAACTTCTCCATCACTGCACCCTGATGGGCTTCCTCCACATCGACGGTGAGCGATTCATACGGCTCGCACGCTTCTCCATCGATCTCGCGAATGATCACTTCCGGACGGGAGACGGCTAATTCATAGCCTTCCCGACGCATATTTTCGATCAAAATAGACAAGTGCAACTCGCCGCGCCCGGAGATTTTAAATTTGTCCGGATCTTCCGTGTCTTCCACCTGCAGCGCAACGTTGTGAATCAGTTCTCGGGTCAAACGCTCGCGGATTTGGCGGCTGGTGACGTATTTGCCTTCCCGGCCTGCAAACGGGGAATTGTTGACCTGAAACACCATACTCATGGTAGGCTCGTCCACGGTCAAAGCCGGTAACGCTTCCACCACGTTCGGATCGCATAGCGTGTCGGAAATACCCAAGCCATCAATGCCGGTAAACGCGATGATGTCCCCGGCACTGGCTTCAGGAAATTCTACGCGCTCCAGGCCGTGAAACCCTAGAATCTGCAAGATACGGCCGGTGCGCCGCTTACCTTCGTGATCAACGACGACCACCGGGGAATTGGCTTTGACCCGACCCCGCCGGATACGGCCGATGCCGATTACCCCCACGTAGGTGTTGTAATCCAGCGCACTGACCTGCATCTGAAACGGCCCATCCGGATCAACCTCAGGAGCCCGGACATGGTCCACGATGGTTTCGAATAAGGGGGTCATGTCGCCGTCCCGCACCGTATCCTCAAGCCCCGCATAACCCTGCAGAGCAGAGGCGTACAAGACCGGAAAGTCCAGCTGTTCATCGCTGCCACCCAGCCGGTCGAACAACTCGAAGGTCTGATCTAGCACCCAATGGGCCCGAGAACCAGGCCGGTCGATCTTATTGATCACCACGATGGGCTTGAACCCCATAGCAAACGCTTTTTGGGTCACAAACCGGGTCTGCGGCATGGGGCCATCCACGGCATCTACCAACAGCAGCACCGAATCGACCATCGACAACACCCGCTCGACTTCTCCGCCGAAATCGGCGTGACCGGGTGTATCGACGATATTGATACGGTAATCGCGCCAGTTTAAGGCGGTATTTTTGGCCAGGATGGTGATACCCCGCTCTCGTTCCAGGGCGTTGGAATCCATCAGCCGTTCCGGCACGACGGCGCGTTCGCCAAACGTACCGGATTGTTGTAAAAGACGGTCTACCAGGGTGGTTTTACCGTGGTCGACGTGGGCGATAATAGCGATGTTGCGTAGTTTTTCGATCACAATGTTAATAACAGTCAATTCAAAACGAAATTCAGGTATGCTGTATAACCATGCATGAACCTGCTCCTAAATCTCCCTTAGCCACCCGTTTTCGGGGCTTCCTGCCCGTCGTAGTCGATGTCGAAACCGGTGGAGTCAATCCACAAACTGACGCCCTGCTGGAAATCGCCGCCGTGCTCATCGGCATGGATCATAAAGGCTATTTATATCCTACCCGCACGGTCGGCTGTCATGTGCAACCGTTTCCCGATGCCAAGCTTGAACCGGCTTCCATGGCGGTCAATAAGATCGATCCCCATCATCCTTTCCGCTTCGCCGTACCCGAGGATGAAGCTTTGCGTACGGTTTTCAAAACGGTGCGTCAGGCCGTTAAAGACACGGGTTGTAGTCGAGCGATCCTGGTCGGGCACAATGCGTCTTTCGATCTGTCCTTCGTGAATGCTGCAGTGACTCGCAACACGATTAAGCGTAATCCTTTTCATCCGTTCAGCAGTTTCGATACCGTTACTCTAACCGCCTTGGCTTTCGGTCAAACCGTTTTGGCCCGTGGATTGGAGGCTGCCGGTATCCCGTGGAACGAAAGGGAAGCGCATTCCGCCATCTATGATGCGGAGTGCACAGCCAATCTATTCTGCCACATCGTCAACCGTTGGAAGGAATTGGGCAACTGGATCCCGTAATGATACAGGCAGGCTTACTCTTATGGATAGAGTAAACCTGCCGTATGAAGATTTCGGGTAATCGATCAGGGACGTCCGCTTACGCGGACCTATTCAAGCGGGTGTTATTGAGCGGTTTGCTCGCTGTGTTTGCTGACCGCTGCTTCCATCAGTGTCTTCAATTCACCGCTTTGATACAACTCCAGCGTGATATCGCAGCCACCGACCAATTCCCCGCCGATATAGATTTGCGGGAATGTCGGCCAATCGGCATAACGGGGCAAATTCTGGAAGATTGCCGGATCATCCAGCACATTCACATAAGCGAACGGTAATTCTGTAGCGCCCAGAGCCTGTGCAGCGCGGCTGGAAAACCCACACATCGGGAACTGAGGCGTACCTTTCATGTAAATCACTACGGCATTGGATTCGACCTGTTGGCGGATGACTTCAAGGACATCGTCCATATTCAACACCTCGTTGTGTCGGCTGTCAGAGGGTAAAAGAGTTAGGTTCTATATGCGAAATTAATGAACCCAGTGTACTGTTTAGACCCAGTTTAAAAAACCGGTTCTTTATTAGGGTTTAATTTCGGGCGGCATCGACATTGAGCTGTAGCCAGGATTCTAATAAGGCCAAATGCCAAAGTTTGCTACCCTGCAGGCGGGTGAAATGGGCTTCGGGATCAGCCAGCAGGTGCTCCACATGGCTGCGCTGTAACAGGCCCCGTTCTCGACAGGCACGAGAATTAAGAATGTCAGCCATGAATGAGAGAAATTCGCCTCGGACAAATTTCAGTGCCGGCATTGGAAAATAACCCTTGGGACGATCAATAATCGCATCCGGCAACCGGCCTCGGGCGATCTGTTTCAAGATGGTTTTGCCACCATCGCGGATTTTCAATGCCGGCGGCATCCGCAAAGCGAGTTCCACCACTTCATGGTCGAGAAACGGCACCCGAGCTTCTAAACCCCAGGCCATAGTCATGTTATCCACCCGTTTGACCGGATCGTCGACAATCAAGGTGGTGACGTCGAAGCGTAATACCCGATCCAAGAACTCATCGGCATCGGGTAAAGACAACTGTTCGGCGACCACAGAGGCCGTATAGTCTGGACCATGATAGGCCGGTGCGACAGTCTGTAAATAATCTTCGTGATCCCGATCGAAGTAATGGCGTCGGAAACGTTCCAAGTCACTGCCCGATTCGGCCTCCATCAGCGGATACCAAAAATAACCGCCAAAAGCTTCATCGGCACCCTGGCCACTCTGCACTACTTTAACCGTTTGGGATACTTGCTCCGCCAACAGGAAAAACGCTACGGCGTCTTGTCCCACCATCGGCTCGGCCATGCAGGTAATCGCTTCAGGCAATCGATTGAGCGCTTCACCATTGGGAATTAAATATTTATGGTGCTTGGTGGCGTAGCGTTCGACCACCAAATCCGAAAACTCGAATTCGCTGCCTTTCTCTTCCGGTTGATCTTCAAAGCCCACCGAGAAGGTTAATAAATCTTGTGCGCCCGCTTCGGCCAGCAAAGCAACCAGCAGGCTGGAGTCCAATCCACCGGACAACAGCACCCCTACTGGAACATCAGCGATGTCTAAACGCCGCTTAACCGCCCGTTGTAAGGCATCATGAACGGCATCCAACCAGTCCTGTTCGCTGCGCAAATCCGGTGAGCGGGTTGCACGGGGATGCCAGTAGACGCGGGTTTGCTCGCCGCCATGAATATCGATCGTCAAGGTGGACGCCGGTGGCAGCTTGCGAATACCCTGTAAAATCGTGCGCGGCGCAGGGATCACTGCATGTAAGGTCAATTGGTGGTGCAAACCGACCGGGTCGATGTCGGTATTGGCATCACAGGCTTCCAACAGCGCCTGGGTATTAGAAGCAAAACGAAAACAATTGCCGCCGCAACGGCTGTAGTACAGCGGCTTAATGCCTAATCGATCGCGTGCCAGAAACAGCGTCTGTTTGCGAATATCCCATACGGCAAAAGCAAACATGCCGATGAGTTTCTCGACGCAGCGCTCGCCCCATTCCGCATAGGCTTTGAGAATGACCTCGGTATCACCATCGGAGAAAAAGTGATAACCGAGTTTCTGGAGATCTTGGCGCAATTCTCGATAATTGTAGATCGCGCCATTAAAGACCAGGGTTAGCCCTAATTCGCGATCGACCATCGGTTGATTGGAACGGTCGCTCAAATCGATGATCGCCAACCGACGCTGCCCCAACACGACAGGGCCGTCGGAAAAACTCCCTTCATGATCGGGACCGCGCCGAGCCAGCCGACCCAGCATGCGGCTGAGTAGGGCTAGGTCAGGTTCATGGCCATCAAGCCGCAGTTCGCCACAGATTCCGCACACAGTCGGTTACCGGTTCTCGAGAATAAGTTGTTGGTTGGGCTGCACTAGGGCCAAGTCAGATTGGAATAAACGCGACGCACACCCTCAACGTTTCGAGCTACGGAAAACGCTCGGTTGGCGGCGCGGGCGCTAGACAGTTGACCACTTAAGGTCACGATACCTTGTTCAGACACTACGTTAACGTTAGTGCCGGATAGCAAATCGTCTTGCTGCATGGCGGACTTGATTGCTGCAGTGATTGCCGAATCGTTTGGTGCGGCGCGAGACGACTGCCCGGAGCTTGCGGTCGTTGCCGTAGAGTCACTGGCATCGCCGCCACCCGGCAATCCTGCGCAGCCTCCCAATAAACTGATTAGCAAGAGGAAAAAGCAACCTTTCTTCATAACCTCGACTCCGAAATTTAAGCGGAAATTTATTCCGATTATTGAGTTTGCGCGCCAGGATAACACAGACGCTGCAACCTGGACGGTGCCTTGAAAACGTTGCAATGGTAGAATAGTGTTCATTAAACTATTCCGACCTCGCCGCTTGGTTATTAGCTCTGCAGGGTATTCGATGCCCTAACCAAGCCTTTCCACAATACGGAGAATACTGATGGTTCACGAATTACCTGCTTTGCCCTATGCCAAGAACGCCCTGGCGCCTCACATTTCTGAAGAAACTTTAGAATATCACTACGGCAAGCACCACCAGACCTATGTCACCAATCTAAACAACTTGATCAAAGGAACCGAATTTGAAGAGATGTCTTTGCAGGACATCATCAAGAAATCTTCGGGAGGTCTGTTTAACAATGCCGCACAGGTGTGGAATCACACTTTCTATTGGCATTGCCTGAGCCCGAACGGCGGTGGCGAACCCAGTGGTGAGCTGGCCGATGCAATCAACAAAAAGTTCGGCTCCTTCGCTGCATTCAAAGAAGAATTCTCCAAGTGTGCCGTGACCACCTTTGGTTCTGGTTGGGCTTGGCTGGTCAAGAATGCCGATGGCTCGTTGGATCTGGTGAGCACCAGCAACGCCGGCACCCCGGCGACTTCCGGTCAACAAGCCGTGTTGACCTGCGATGTCTGGGAACATGCCTATTACGTCGACTACCGTAACGCTCGTCCCAAGTATGTCGAAGCGTTCTGGAATCTAGTCAATTGGGAGTTCGCCTCGCAGCAATTTGCGGTCTGACGGCGATTTGCCATAGCTTGGAAAACGGGCTCAGCAAGAGCCCGTTTTTATTTCAGCATTAGCAATGCGTTGTTTAGGCGGGACTTACGCAGCTCGTCCCAGAGGACGCCGTAAATACTTCCTTGTAGGCTTGACGACGGCCATCCAAGCCGTCGACACCTCTTTGCACGAGCTACGAAAGCCCTGTTTTGCGCAAGTTTGGGTGCCACACCATGTATCGACACCGAGATCTGGATAATCAAGATATTGCTTTGCCGGTGGGCAAAGTCGTCTGCGTGGGGCGCAATTACCTAGACCATATCCAAGAATTGCGCAATGCGGTGCCTGAAACGCCAGTATTATTTATGAAACCCGCTACAGCTTTGGTGAGTCTGGATGCTCCACTGCAACTGCCGACCGGTCAGGGCCGTTGTCATCACGAATTGGAATTAGCCGTGTTGATTGGTGAACGGTTGCAATGGGCTGATGCGCATACAGCACCTTCAGCAATTGTGGGCTATGCGTTGGCTTTAGATTTGACCCTACGCGATTTGCAGGACGAGCTGAAAAGTAAGGGCTTGCCTTGGGAGCGGGCAAAAGCTTTCGACAGCGCTTGTCCTATCTCTGGTTTCATTTCCCCCGAACAAGTGCCGGACCCTCAGAATATAGAATTGACACTACAAGTGAACGGCTCAATCCGGCAACAAGGCAATACTGGACAAATGATGCTCGGTATTTTCGAGCTACTCGCCCATATTTCGGAAAGCTTCACCCTGTTGCCCGGCGATGTGGTATTGACCGGCACTCCTGCCGGAGTCGGAGAACTCAACGCCGGTGATCGTTTGGAAATGAGTCTGGGAGATAACAAGTTCCAAGCCCATATTGCTGAAACAAGTGCTTGATGCGGATTTTCGCAACACGGGAAAATTGATGACTGTTCCAACAATTTCTCACATCGAATGGTTTGTCATCGACCTGAACCGCAGCGTCGCATTTCTGAACGGCTTATTCGGCTGGCAATTCGAAGTGTTCAGCGAGCACTATCGGCTGTATACGCCTGAGTCTGGGCCGCGCGTGGGGTTAATGGAAGTCGCTGCGATAAAACCGTGTGAGGCCACATTCGGTTATGTCACAGTGGATGATATTGAGCGGTATTTGCAACGTGCCGAGCAACTGGGCGGTTGCGTCGTTACAGGTCGCAGCGAGATTCCGAATTACGGTTGGTATGCGCAGATCGCCGATCCTGACGGCAACCGGGTTGGTTTGTTTCAAGCGTGGATTTCGCAACAGTAGCAAGCTTAGATCACACTCGAGCATCCTTAGGGTGTCGCCGGATCTGCACATTTATTTCATAAAGCAACAGGAAAATCATTGGGAAGTTTCAGTTCCAAGCGGTGATTGGGGGCAACTTCGGTTTCGATGGATATTGCAGCCACAATGGTCCTCCTTACGCATCAAGTCAGGGTATTACGCTTCCAAGTTGATGATAATAGAGCAGGTGTAGAACACATTGCCAATTACGCTGAATACGAACATGTTATTTGGTGCAATACGCGCTGCCTATATTCGCCTCACCATTGCGCCTTTGCCTTGTGCGT
>JAZBPA010000278.1:0-5658 GCA_036351435.1 Candidatus Competibacteraceae bacterium | reverse complement strand
TAACGGCTTTACCCCGGCGTTGGCGAGTTTCCGAGCGCGGGTTTTCCAACATTGACATCGCTTCTACCTCGTTGGAATTGGTTTGCCGTTATTCAGTCCGCGAATAATTTTATATGTAGTTTATAATTTATAACACATATTAATAAATAGCGAGAATCTGTTATGAATGACGAACCGGTAGTGCCAAGTGAGGAGGAGCCGTTGATCGGCCTGCTGGCATGGTTAGCCGAGTTAGAGGGTCATGCCAAGCCGTTGGCGGGGGTAAAAGCCGAGGTCACGGTAATCGTCCCCGACCGGGCTGTGGCGAATAGTTTTCAGATGGGCTGTGGTCAAGAGACCGGCCCCTTTCTCGCGTTTCCCGGTGTCTTATGGTGGTTCACCAAAGCGTGGCAGGCCGCTGCAGCCGGACCCGCAGGAATTGCCTTGGTGGCTAATTGTCCGCAACCCCTAGCTATCTTGTTACCGAGTGTCTGGCCACGCACAATGGAAGCGTTCGCCGACCAGTGTCGCACCTTCGGATGGATGGCCTTAAATCCGTTTGAGTCGGCCTACTTTGAGGCTCTTGGGCAAACGAACACCCCACGACAACCGATTACCCAAGCTACTGATCTCGATCAAACACAAGGTGTTCCACTTTATTTCCCGGAGGAAGTGTCATGGCTAAGTCCTTTGCTGCAATCCCCCTTAGTGGTCTGACTCCCGCTGATCCAACAGTCACGCCAGGGATGGGACTGGCGTTGACACCGGCGCAACGCCAACAGCTGGAAAGCTCGCTTCGCCAAGCCCCCAGCCCGGCTATCCTAATCAATGAATTGCGCCAGGCGATCCGTCGGGGTGAGCCATTAACCCGCATTCTGGAGCAATTGCAGAACAGCAATCAGGCGGCGGTAATTCGCCAGTATGCGATAAAACCGCCGCAATGGGATGCCCTACAGCAACCGGCTTACTCGCCGTCACCAGCACCACGCTCAGCACCTCGACCCGGTGGTTGACCGAAATCGGGTTAAACTAATTGATTTGCTGTGGAGAAACTATTGTGGCTGAGCCGCTGTTCGACACATTAGGGTTTCATTGGGACCGGGCCGCCATACCGATCCGTATCCCCATCTACTCCATTGAGCGCGTCTGTTTCCGCTTTCAACGGATGTTGCCCGAATTTGTCTGGGATGCCGGCGTGTTGGAAGGCAACCCGTTTACTTTTGCGCAAGTGAAAACCCTGCTGGACGGCATCACCGTAGGCGGACATAAGCTGTCGGACGAAGCGCAGATTCTGAACTTATCCAAGAGCGCCAAACGGGTGTTGGCCCTGGTCAAACGCAGTGAGTTTGCCTTGAACAAGGCCGTTTTTTGTGAGCTGCACGGCCTCGTGGCCCATGAGGAAGCCCTGGAGTGGGGACACTTCCGAGGCGAGGGCGAAGAAACCCGCTGGACGCCTGACGTGAGTTTAGGCGAGCAGGGCCGCTACACGCCGCTACCGACTCAGCCGGGTGCTAATGGGCTTATTGCGTGCTTTGAACACGGCATCGCAGCACTGAATACCTACGTACCCGCACCGTTCGAACGGGCCATCGCCTTTTTCATGTTTGGAGCTTTACAACAGTTTTTTTTCGACGGAAACAAACGAACGTCCCGCTTGATGATGAACGGCCTGTTAATGGCGCATGGCATTGACGCAATCAGCGTTCCAGCGGCTCAGGTGCAGACCTTCAATGAAGCGATGGTGCGTTTTTACGTATCGCGTGACGCCAGCGAAATGATGACGTTCCTTACTGATTGCCACCCGGAGTTAGGAAGTAACCCACATCCCGCTGTGGGTGGGCCTGCACCTTTGGGCTGAGACAATGGCGCTATGGTGTCAATCTAGCCCCATCATTTCGAGCCATTGGTTATAAGGAGCTGTAACGCTTCATCGGCTCTCGAATAAAGTCAACTATTCCCATTTGATCGAATAAATAGAAGAAATCCTTCATTGTTCTTGTTTCTTTTTCAACTAGGCCTGATCAGAATTGTGAAATATTTTACATTATTGGCAATAAGTTAGCGTGTATTATGGTTTGCAAGGGGGTAAGGACTAAAATCAAGTAAGAGGGTTAGTATTCATGGTCAAGCTTAAGCTCAAGTGTTTCTGTTTTTTCTTAGTCTTCCAGTTGTTTTCAGTAGTCTTCGCGGCGGAGTTGGTTAGCGTCAACAGCGCGGGCACCGCAAGTGGCAACGGCGACTCATTTTTTGCGCTAATGAGCGCCGATGGTCGGTTTGTGGTCTTTGTGAGCACCGCCACCGATCTGACCGTCACTACGGATACCAATCAAACATATGATATTTTCGTACACGACCGGGAAGCAGGCACCACCGAACTCGTCAGCGTCAACAGGGACGGTACCGATAGTGGCAACGGCGAATCATATCCTGCGCAAATCAGTGCTGATGGCCGGTTTGTGTCCTTTTCGAGCCTCGCCAGCGATCTGACCGCCACTGCGGATACTAATGGAACAAAAGACGTTTTCTTACACGACCGGGAAGCAGGCACCACCGAACTCGTCAGCGTCAACAGGGACGGTACCGATAGTGGCAACGGTTTTTTATCTGGTCACCAACGCATCAGCGCCGATGGTCGATTTGTAGTCTTTGTGAGCACCGGCACCGATCTGACTACCACTGCGGATAACAATGGAGCAGTTGACGTTTTCCTGTACGACCGGGAGACCGACACCACCGAACTCGTCAGCGTCAACAGGGACGGTACCGATAGCGGCAACGATAGCTCATATCTTCCGTACATCAGCCCCGATGGCCGGTTTGTGGTCTTTGATAGCACCGCCAGCGATCTGACTACCACTGCGGATAACAATGGAAGAGTTGACGTTTTCGTACACGACAGGGAGACGGGCACCACCGAACTCGTCAGCGTCAACAGGGACGGTACCGATAGCGGCAACTTTTCATCATATGCTCCAATCTTCAGTGCTGATGGCCGGTTTGTGGCCTTTTTTAGCCTCGCCAACGATCTGACCGACACCGTAGGTACCCTATTTTCTTCTGACGTTTTCCTACGCGACCGGGAGGCGGGTACCACTGAACTCGTTAGCACCAATAGCGCAGGCACCGCGAGTGGCAACGGCAACTCATATCCTTTTGCATCATTCATTCCCGATGGGCGGCTTGTGTTCTTTAGGAGCGACGCCAGCGATTTGACCGCCACTACGGATACCAATCAAACAGTTGATATTTTCGTACGCGACCGGGAGGCGGGTACCACTGAACTCATTAGCACCAATAGCGCAGGCACCGCGAGTGGCAACGGCGAATCATCTTTTGCGCAAATCAGTGCTGATGGCCGGTTTGTGGCCTTTTCGAGCCTCGCCAGCGATCTGACCGCCACTGCGGATACTAATGGAACAGAAGACATTTTCGTACATGACCGAGAGGCGGCCACCACCGCGCTGCTCAGCATCAATAGTGACGGTACCGATAGTGGCAACGGATCCTCAAGAAATCCACAAATCAGTGCCGATGGCCGGTTTGTGTTCTTTGAGAGCGACGCCAGCGATCTGGACCCGTTAGATACCGATACCGATCTAGATATTTTTGTCAGTGTCAACCCCCTAATTGATCAAGGAAAACAAAGCAATTTCAGCGTCGGCGTATTCCGCAACGGCACCTGGTACCTGGACAACGGCAACTTCCAATGGGACGGTTGCGGTAGCTTCCCCAGTCAGGACTTGTGTTTCGTCGGTGCCTTCGGTGCTCTCGGGGATTTACCAGTAGTTGGAGATTGGACCGGCAACGGCACATCAGCGGTAGGCGTATTCCGCAACGGTACCTGGTACCTGGACAACGGCAACTTTACCTGGGACGGCTGCGGTAGCTTCCCCAATCAAGACCTCTGTCTAGTTAATACATTTGGTGCGCCTAGCGATACGCCTGTGGCCGGGGATTGGACAGGTAATGGTTCATCAGCGATAGGCGTATTCCGCAACGGCACCTGGTACCTGGACAACGGCAACTTTAACTGGGACGGTTGCGGTAGCTTCCCCAGTCAGGACTTATGTTTCGTCGGTGCCTTCGGTGCCCCCGGGGATTTACCAGTAGTGGGAGATTGGACCGGCAACGGTACATCAGCGGTAGGCGTATTCCGCAACGGCACCTGGTATCTGGATAATGGCAACTTCCAATGGGACGGTTGCGGTAGCTTCCCCAATCAAGACCTCTGTCTAGTTAATACATTTGGTGCGCCTAGCGATATACCTGTGGCCGGGGATTGGACAGGTAATGGTTCATCAGCGGTAGGCGTATTCCGCAACGGCACTTGGTATCTGGATAACGGCAATTTCCAATGGGACGGTTGTGGCAGCTTCCCCAATCAAGACCTGTGCCTAATCAATACCTTTGGCGCGCCTGGCGATTTGCCCGTGGCGGGAGCCTGGGGTAGCTGAACACGTCGCACTGTGTTCAGCTTGCGGTAACGGGTTTTCTCTAGTTGCCACTTAAGAGAATGAGAGCGCCAAAAACCCGGTGGATGGGTTTATTCACGGCGAGACTTTGGATACCTGTCATTGGTTTTTTTTCACTGACCCATCGGGTTTTTGGCGCTCTCGGTCACAATGCTGTTACACCAGCTTTTTTCACCAGCTCACCCGCCTGGTTCTTATAGATCAGCGCCGGTACTGAGCGGACCCTCAAGGCTTGAAACAACACGGTGTTACGGGCTAACGCCAGCTTGGCGGCCTCACTATCGTCGGGTTGCACCTGTTGTTTTTTGATCCAACTATTGAGCTTTTCCGGGCTGGGATCGTTCAGCAAACCCATCACGGTATCCAAGCGGCGCTGAGAAATTGACAGTACCGCGACGGGCACCCAACGCACCCGCAATTGACCCGCATCAATTTTGGCGCGCAGCATCGCCCATTGCTGGTGACAGAATCGGCAATACGGGTCGATGAAGATATACACCAGCGGTGCCCCCGCCGGTCCCTCCTCAATGACCGTGGCTTGCCCAAGATTATCCCAAACCGAACCCCCAACTTTTAAGGGCGGCTGGCTTGCTGATGACCTTGCTGTTCCGCTGAGCGGCGTCTGCACTGAATCAGCACGGGACGTATCAGGCGGCTCGTCGCGCAACAACGGAAATCCCTGCTTGATACGGTCTTCCTCGTTTAACAGCAGGGGCGGACTGGCTTCAGTATCTAACAGCAGCCGACCATCCTTGCCGTAGACTTTACCTGTAATCAGCATGCCGTCCGCATTGGTCGCGACTATCGACCCCCGTCTATCTGGCGTCCTCAATAGCCATAACTTCAGATCGTGGCCGATCGTACCACTGAGCTTAGCCGTGATGCCCCGCTCGCGCAGATGCTCAATAATGGCGGGGGCTGATGACGACCCGCTAGGCGCGGCATCTTCTATGGTTGCTTGTTTCGTGACTAATACTGGCTGCGCATCGGTTGCTAAGGCGGGACCAACGCATAGGGCCAATAGTAATGCGGAAAAGCGAAGTGTCGTTTGCATCAAGTGACTCCTTAGTTAATAGCGGTGCAAGGCATGAGGGGGGACAGCACGAATATGGCCATTGGCCAAGGCGCGAACCATAAAGGCCCCAATCATTCGGTAAGCGGATCGGGCATCAAGGCCGAAATAGCGGATGACCGTCAACCCGATGAT
>JAZBPA010000277.1:0-7999 GCA_036351435.1 Candidatus Competibacteraceae bacterium | reverse complement strand
TTTTGCAAGAACCCTGCAAGAAGAGGAAATTATTGTGGTAGTGCCCCTGCAGTTCGTGAGTCTATTGGACGGCGACGAGACCAAGCTGCCGTTAGGGGTGACGGTGTGGGGCGATACTCATCTGACACTGCCTCAGGGCCAGTCCGGGTATCGCAATATCTTTACCGGCGAGCAGCTTGCTCCACTTGACGCGGAGCAAGCGACTTTGGCGCTAGCGGATGTATTGGCGAATTTCCCGGTGGCGTTGCTGCAAAAGATGTGACATCTGACAAATGCGCCGATTGGTTACGATCGGCGCTGTATATGTGAGGTGTAGGATGAGGTGGCGGCTATGCCGTCAGTATTCCGCTGTGAGCGCCTTCACAGCGGCGACAAAGCTAGGGGATTGCTTGGAACCTTTTAGTCTACCCTCTGCTATGGACCAGCGTTCGTCATAAATGAACCAGAGTATCCCTTGTATCCGCTCGTCCTCGGAAACCAAGGCAAATACTTCGTCGATATAACAAAAGCGCGGTGGTTCATCTCGCCGAATCATCGCATCACCCGCCACAATCACTGGTTTACCCCATTGTAAGCCCCAATCTAAATTCGAATTGGGATAATCCGTGTAGAGGTATTGACGCAGAGCGGCTGAATCGCAAGGCATATCATTGTTCCAAAAATACGGAACCATGATGAGATAATCCACAGTCGATGGCGGAGACATATGAGCGCCACGCTTGGGATCAGTACTATCCGGATCTTCAGAGAACGCAATCATGCTGTATTTATCCGGAAACACCTGATCGAATTCCAGTACATAGCGCTCCAGGAACGCCTGATCAAGGATCACGTCGCGACGTAATGCGGGTTCATCCAGGATAAAGAAGTAATCGACTTGGTCGTAAATACCTTGTGCGACTAACGCGTCTTTTAGCTCCCAAAGGAACTGTTGATAGGCCAGGAAGTAGCTGTTGCGAAACTCATCGGGATCAACCGGAATAGTTTCCATACGGTCGGTAATTTGATAGTGTTCGTAGCGATAGATCACGTTTGGAAAGTCGGCGTCTACGGCGAGTTTGGCCTGCTCGATAGTGCTGGCCAGCATTGTGTTGGTGTAGCTGACCAACTCGGCTAAATCGTTATTCTCTGTGCTGTAGTCCTCAGAGTACCAGCCGTACAAGTCCATTCCAGGGACCACTACCGCTTTAAGTTCGCCGGGTTTGTTATTGTCTTGGCGACTGCTTCCATCGCCGCCTCCACAACTCTGCAGCAATAAGAGAAATGAAATAAAAAAGATTAATCGCATGAAAAAAACTCCTTAGAAATGGTTCTGGAAGACGTTTGCATAATCTTTTCTTGCAAGGTGATGTGGCTTTAGTGGCTGGTTTTCGGAGATTAGACCCATACCTTAACCCAAATCTGGTTTGAAACGGTCGGCGAGCTTGACAGGAAGAGTCTAAGCGGTGGAAATGTCGGTTTTGCTGGGTGTACAGGAGTTGCGTGATTGATGACTAGCATAACCGAAGCACTACAGACGATTGATTTAGGGGACCAACGCTTGAACCGCCGGTCGCGGCGGGTGTTGGAAAAGCGTTACGCCAAGCCAGGGGCAAGTATTCCGGTAGCCTGCGGGGGCTGGCCGGAAACCAAAGCGGCCTTTCGCTTTCTCGACCAGGCGGGGGTAACGGGGCAACAGCTACTGGAACCCCATTATCAGGCCAGTGCCGAGCGGATGGCTGCCTATCCGGTGGTATTGTGTATCCAGGACACGACGGAGCTGGATTATATCGGCAAGGCTATCGACGGGTTAGGGCCGTTGAATTACGAGCATCGCCAGGGGCTCTATGTGCATCCAACGCTAGCGGTGACCCCGGAGCGATTGAGTTTAGGCGTTTTGGACGCGTGGAACTGGGCGCGGACGGCTGGGTAGTTTGGGCACCGCAGGCGGCGCGCATCGCCAGCCTCCCCCGGCTACACCCCCTCCACTTATGGGTAAAGGTATGACATTAGGGGCCATGCTACACATCCTTCCGCGTCAGCAATCCTAATTCAATTAACAGGAGAACCAACATGAGCAAACCTGTGTGCGTTATTGTCGGAGTCGGGCCAGGCAACGGCGCTGCGTTTGCCCGCAAATTCACCGCTAACGGTTATCGAGTGGCCTTACTGGCACGTAACGAGCGATCATTTCAAGATTTGCAACAGACCCTCGAAGACGCTCAAGGCTATGTTTGCAATGCGGCAGACGCCCAGTCAGTTACCGAAACATTCAACCGCATTGCGGAACAACTCGGTCCGGTCGAAGTGCTGATTTACAACGCTTCCACGCGGGACTTCGCGTCTATCGACGAAACCACTCCAGAAGAATTCGAAGAAGCTTGGCGGGTAACTACCTTCGGTTGTTTATTGGCTATTCAACAGGTATTACCCGCCATGCGTTCAGCAAAACACGGGAGTATCGTGATGATCGGAGCAACGGCATCCTGGAAAGGTTCAGCCGGTTTTGTGAGCTTCTCCGCCGCTAAAGCAGCCCAGCGCAGTTTGGCACAATCCGTAGCCCGCCATGTCGGCCCTGAAGGGATTCACGTGTCCTATGTCATCGTCGATGGGCTTATTGATCTGCCGCCGGTACGAGAGGCATTGTCCGATCAGCCGGAGGAATTTTTCATGCGTGCGGAGGATATTGCGGAGTCCGTTTTCTTTCTCACCACTCAACCGCGCTCGGCATGGACTTTTGAGCTAGATGTCAGGCCATTCGGCGAAGTATGGTGAACGGCTCCCCGAAGTCGGATCTCACCGCCCCATGACAGGAGAATCGTAACCGTGACTAAACCCCCGCTGTCCTCAGGCCGATTCCCGGCTGCGCGTCCGCGTCGCATGAGGCGGGACGAGTTTTCCCGGCGCTTGATGCGGGAAACCCGGCTCAGCGTCGATGACCTAATCCAACCGTTTTTTGTTATCGAAGGGCGCGGTCGCCGAGAAGCGGTGACCTCCATGCCCGGCGTGGAACGAGTCAGTATCGACCAATTGCTGATCGAAACCGAAAATCTCGCCAAGCAAGGCGTTCCGGCGTTGGCGTTATTTCCAGTCACACCGCCAGAAGCCAAATCTGCAGACGCCAGCGAAGCGTTCAACCCGGAAGGCTTGGCGCAGCGTGCGGTACGGGCCGTCAAACAGACATTTCCCGATTTAGGCGTGATTACCGATGTGGCGCTGGACCCATTCACCAGTCACGGTCAAGACGGTTTGGTAGATGACAGCGGCTACGTGCTTAACGATGAAACCGTTGCGGTGTTGGTGCGTCAAGCGCTCTCGCACGCTGAAGCCGGCGCTGACATCGTCGCCCCTTCGGATATGATGGATGGCCGCATCGGGGCAATTCGTGCCGCTTTGGAAGCAGACGGTCATATCCACACCCGCATTCTGGCCTATTCCGCCAAGTATGCCTCCAGTTTCTACGGGCCGTTCCGCGATGCGGTGGGTTCCGCCGCCAATCTGGGCGGTGGTAACAAATACAGCTATCAAATGGACCCGGCTAACACTGATGAAGCGTTGCAGGAAGTCGCCTTGGATTTGGCAGAAGGCGCGGATATGGTAATGGTTAAACCAGGGATGCCTTATCTCGACATCGTGCGGCGGGTCAAAGACCAGTTCGCAGTGCCAACCTTTGTGTATCAAGTCAGCGGCGAATATGCCATGTTGATGGCCGCCGCTCAGAACGGTTGGCTGGATGAGCGGTCGGTTATCATGGAATCATTATTATCCATCAAACGTGCCGGTGCTGATGCCATACTCAGTTATTTCGCCGGTCGCGTCAGTCATTGGCTACAGCAGCGAGAGGCCGGATGAATTCCAGTAAACCCGATCAATACGCAGTAATTGGCAACCCCATCAGCCACAGCCAATCACCCCGGATTCACAGTATATTCGCCGTGCAAACCGGGCAGAATCTCGAATACCAGGCGATCCTGGCCGAGCCGGGCCATTTTTCTACCACGGTGAATGCCTTTCGCGAAAACCGTGGGCGCGGGCTCAATGTCACGGTACCGTTCAAGCAAGAGGCCTGGATTTATGCGGATTTGCTCAGTACCCGTGCCGAGCGAGCTAGGGCGGTCAATACCCTGGTATTTCAGGAAGATGGCGTTGCGTTTGGCGAGAACACCGACGGAATCGGTTTGGTGAAGGACATCAAAGACAACCACAACCTTGAACTGGCCGGGCAACGCATTCTGCTGTTGGGTGCTGGCGGGGCGGCACGAGGAATCTTGCAGCCTCTCTTAAACGAGTCACCGGCGCGACTGGTGATTGCTAATCGAACCCCAGCCAAAGCCCTGGAACTGGCGCTGATGTTCACCGATCTCGGCTCGGTGACGGGGTGCGGGTTGGACGAGTTAGCCGGCCAGCGATTCGATGTCATCATCAATGCCACGGCGGCGGGCCTGTCGGATTCTGTACCGGCGCTACCGGACGGCGTATTAGCTAGTGATGGTTGGTGTTATGACCTGATGTATGGTGACGAACCGACCGCGTTTGTCAGTTGGGCAAGACAGCAAGGCGCGGCCAGGTGGTTGGACGGTTTGGGCATGTTGGTGGAACAGGCTGCGGAATCTTTTTCACTGTGGCGGGGAATTAGGCCGGATACACAACTGGTGATCGCCACCTTAAGAAATGTAGCCGGGCGGGGCAGCGTTTGATGAGGCAAGAGCAATCCCGAGAAATTATCAAGGAGTTGCTAGCCTCGCAGATTCAGGCCGTGCTGGCGACCCAAAGCCAACATCAACCCTATACCAGTCTGATGACCTTCGCGGAGACTGATGATCTCAGCCAACTGCTATTCGCCACTTATCGGGCGACCTATAAATATTCGAATCTGATGGACAATGGCCGTGCCGCGTTATTGATCGATAATCGAACTTGCCAAGCGTCGGATCATTACGATGGCATCGCCGTGACGGCGGTTGGCAGCGTAGCCGAAGTGCCGGAGGAGCAGCGGTCGCTGCTCTTGCCGCTTTATCTCGAAAAACACCCATCGCTGGCGGATTTCGTCCTCGCTCCGGACTGTGCGTTGTTAAGCTTGCAAGTGGAGCATTATTATCTGGTCAGTCAATTCCAGAACGTTGTCGTGCTGCCGATGGACCAATAATGGCTGAATATCGCTATGTATCGGTTGGGTATTGATCTGGGCGGCAGCAAAATCGAAATCGCCGCGTTGGATCAACAAGGGGCGATTCGAATCCGGCGGCGGATTGCTACCCCGCGTGAAGACTATGAGGCGACGTTGCATGCTATCGCCGAATTGGTCATAGGTACCGAAACCGAACTGGATCATGTTTGCAGTGTGGGAATCGCAATGCCGGGCACTCTATCGCCAGCCACCGGCTTGGTAAAAAACGCCAACTCCACCTGGTTGAATGATCGTCCGTTGGATCGGGATTTGGAAGCGGTATTGCAACGCCCATTGCGTTTTGCTAACGATGCCGATTGTTTCGCGCTGTCGGAAGCCAAAGATGGTGCGGCGGCGGGTGCGAACAGCGTATTCGGGGTCATCATCGGTACCGGTGTGGGGGGCGGTATTGTGATCAATGGGCAATTGTTACATGGCCCGAACGGCATCGCCGGAGAATGGGGTCATAATCCACTGCCGTGGCCGGAATCCACTGAATCGCCTGGAGCTGCTTGTTATTGCGGTCGGCATGGCTGTATCGAAACGTGGTTGTCTGGTCCCGGCTTGGCACGTGATTTCCAACGGCATAGCGGTGGCAATCTGGATGGTATTGGTATTGTTGCGGCGGCAGAAGCCGGAGATGCTAATGCTGAAGCTACTTTGAAGCGTTATGAAGAGCGACTGGCGCGGGCCTTGGCCAGTGTAATTAATCTGTTAGACCCCGAAACCATCGTGTTGGGTGGCGGTTTATCACAATTAGATCGCTTATATCAGCACGTGCCGTCCTGGTGGAGTCCGTTCGTTTTTTCAGACCGGGTGGATACTCGGCTGATTCCCCCTCGACATGGCGATGCCAGTGGCGTACGTGGAGCGGCTTGGTTATGGCCGTTGCCGGACCAAGCGAGGTCGTAGTGCAGTTCGATTTTGTTTGTCAAACTGCCCGACAATTCGCTTTCGATGCACCAGTGTTGGAAGTCGAAGCCTACGGGGACGGTCTCATCAATGACACCTATTTGGTTACGACGGAATCCGGTAAAGCCATTCTGCAGCGGATTAATCAACGAGTTTTTCCTCGCCCTGTGTTAATCATGGAAAATTTGCGGACGGTGCTGGATCACGTTGGCGCTCACGAGTTGAATAGTAATCCTGCTCGAAACACTTTTCGATTGCCCGTTATTTGCCCCAGTAATTCTGGGCGAGATTATTTTGTGGATGCCGAAGGTGGTTTTTGGCGCGCACTCAGTTTTATCGACAACACCCGCTGTTTCAACACGATTGCTGATCTAAAACAAGCGGAGGAAGTCGGCTTTGCCTTGGGCCGATTTCATGGATTGCTGAGTGATCTTGAGCCGGCTCGGTTACACGATACTTTGCCGGGTTTCCATATCACCCCCCATTACTTGCAACGTTTCGATCAAATCGCAGCACAGCCGACAACACAACCCGATAGCACCGAGTTACAGTTCTGCATGGACGTTATCGAAACGCAGCGGGCGCAAACGGGGGTACTGGAGGAAGCCAAAGCGAACGGCAGATTGTCGCTGCGTATTATTCATGGCGACCCCAAGTTGAATAATATTTTGTTCGATGCGGATCATGGGCAAGCGTGCAGCATGATTGATCTGGATACCGTTAAACCGGGTCTGATTCACTATGATATCGGCGACTGTTTGCGGTCTTGTTGTAATAAGAGCGGTGAATCCGGCACGGGTGTTGTCGAGTTCGATTTAGAAATCAGCTATGCTATTATCAAACGGTATTTCAAGGAGACGCGTCATTTTCTGACTGAGTCCGATTATGAATATCTTTATCCTACGATGCGCCTAATTCCTTTCGAACTGGGGTTGCGCTTTGTGACAGATTATCTGGAGGGCAATCTATATTTTAAAGTCAATGAACCGGAGCAAAATTTACGGCGTGCGGTGGTGCAATTCCAGTTAGCTGCTAGCGTTGAAAGGCAAGAGCGGGTTATTAAAGATTTGGTCGATGAGGCTCGTTGTATGGTGTAGTTTCGAGGTGGTTCCACAATGGTTTTAATGTCATGTTATGCGATACGGAAAGATCAGTGAGAACAAGTGTTTTTCGGGCTATGGTATTTTTTCGCAGATATCCGTAAATCGTATAATTACTGGTTTTGTGCAGTAGCAAGTTGAATCTTCATAGGATTCGGAGACAATCACTAATGGTGGGCTATTTTCTCGGAATAGTATGGTGCTTAATATTTGGTGGTTTCGGGCTGTTTTTGATTAAACAGAGAAAGAAATATTCGAACTACAAAACATTTTCGGCTAAAGTTGAATCAATAGAAACTATAAACGGAAGACATACTGCTGTAATTCAGTCAGGCATTCAAAAAATTGGCTTATTTAATATAAAGTTTCAAGATCTAGGAGATTATCAAGAAGGCCAACGTGTTGATTGCATGTGGGATGGATATCAGCCAAAAACTGCTCAGGAAGATCTACGGAACAATCAAAAAATTGGAATTATATTTTGTTTTTCCGCCGTTGTATTAATGTTAGTAATACTAACCGTATATTCAATATTGTGAAAATGCACATATCAAAGTGTTGCAGCTGACCCGCAAACCTCCACGGGACAGTCAAAGTTGTGCTTTGTACGGCGTTATGTTTGAAAAATGGCTTTGAATAACCGTACGCAATCGCGTACGGTTAATTCCATAAAGGGCGAAACATGACCATACTCAGCGCGACAGAAGCGAGATCGAAGCTTTACAGCCTTATCGATGAAGCCACAGAATCTCATCAGCCCATTGTTATAAAAGGAAAGAGAGGTAATGCTGTTCTAATCTCGGAAGAGGATTGGAATGCGATATCTGAAACCCTCAATTTG
>JAZBPA010000276.1:0-2349 GCA_036351435.1 Candidatus Competibacteraceae bacterium | reverse complement strand
GAGCGAGAGGATTCCCCAATGAGTAAAAAAACTGCTGTTTTGAAGGAGTCCGTCGAACTGAACGACGATGTCGAGCAGGTTGAGTCTGTGGCCGGGGAGATGGTCGCTTTGGCCGGACAGATTACCCAAGCCTGCAAGCGCGTGCCGCCACTGTGGCCATTGAAAAATTTTGTCGCCGTCAACCCATTCATGGGCTTGGCAGACCAGCGTTTTGCCACGGCCTGTTCCACAATGCGCCGGGTCGCTCATGCTGACATCTTGAGCCCACTCAGCTTTTACCGCCAACATCTGGAATCTCTGCGTATTATTGATGCCGATTTACAAACGGCCATTGATGAAAGCCGCGAGCTATTGATTGCCTCACTGGGGGAACCCGTAGCGCATACCTTTACCATAGCGTATCTCAAGGATGCCGTGCGCTCGGCAGCGCCGGAGGCCCGCGACCGTCTCCCTGAAGATGCGATGCTGAGTGTCAGCGAAGTATTTGATAGCGTGCGCGACACCCATTGGAGCCGCTTCATTGTCGAGGAATGCTCAAAATGGTGTGGCGCCTACTACGATCAAGGGCAATCCGCTTGGCGGATGCCTTGGCGTTCGCTGCCGCCTTATGCCGGCTGGAAACAGGCAGCGGTACTTGATCACAGTCCTGAGATAATGGGTTTACCGGGCTTTCGCGGCAAAATCGCCGAACTCCCTGCCGAACCCTTGCAAACCATCGAAACGGTACTCAACCGGCTCGAAGTGCCCGCCAATAAAGTCGAAGAATTCCTGCATCATGAGCTGATGACGCTCAGCGGCTGGAGCGCCTATGTGCAGTATCTCGCCCGCGAGAAAGGGCTGTACGGCACGGAAGACGATTCGCTGGTGCAATTGTTGGCAATTCGCTTAGCTTACGACTATGCGCTGTATGCCTTGCATCCCGATCCACAGTTCCGCGACGCCTGGCAGACCAAAGTGGTGGCACGCAGCAATAAATCCATGGGCGCGAGGGATAACGCGGTTACCCTCGACCTAATGACCCGTTATGTGTTGCAACAAGCTTTTGAAAGGGGTTTTCAACGCGATCTGGTCAATCGTTTGGCCGTGTCGAATCAATTGACGATACCTGGCCGGAAGGACGAACCACGCAAAGCTGTCCAGGCGGCCTTCTGCATTGATGTCCGCTCGGAGATTTACCGACGCAATCTGGAAGTCGTATCGCCAGAGATTGAGACCATTGGTTTTGCTGGCTTTTTCGCTTTCTTTATTGAGTATATTCAGATTGGTCATCAACACGGCTCGGCCCAGTGCCCGGTGTTGTTTACGCCTAAGTTTCGGGTACGGGAGACGGTTAAGAATGCCAGCGCCGCGGAAGTGGATGACATTCTGTCGATGCGCATCCGCCGCAAGCTGGTAGACAAAGCTTGGCGTTCGTTCAAGACCTCGGCGGTGTCCTGCTTTCCGTTCGTGGAAACTACTGGCTTATTGTATGGCGCCAAGCTCATTACCGATACGTTTGGAATCACCCGCACCGTGGTCAAGCCCAGCGTGGACGGTTTGGATCAAGCGGTTGCCAAACGAACCGCGCCAAAGATCGAATTTGAGAAACGCAGTTTAGGCATGGGCGCCGATCCTACGGAAACCGGTATTGTCACCAAGGCCCAGGTCGATGCCGCTGCCACGGCTCTGGGTGCCATGGCATTGACCTCGAATTTTGCGCGCCTAGTCGCACTGTGTGGTCATGGCAGCACGACCGTCAATAATCCTTATGCCTCCGGCCTGGATTGCGGCGCTTGCGGCGGACATACCGGTGAAGCCAATGTGCGGGTGGGCGCAGCAATTTTCAATCATCCCGATATTCGTGCCGGCCTGGCGGAACGGGGCATCGTGATCCCAGACGATACCTGGTTCATCGGGGTTTTGCATGACACCTGTACCGATGATCTGCGCATCTACGACGAGGATTTAATTCCGGCTAGTCATCATAAGGATGTCGAGCAGTTGCGCATCTGGTTAGAAAAGGCCTCTCACGCCACCCGTAAGGAACGTTCAGACACTTTGGGCATTAGCACCAAGACCCCCGGTATCATGGATGAACAGGTCCGCGAGCGGAGCCGCGATTGGGCGCAGGTCCGCCCGGAATGGGCGTTGGCCAACAATGCAGCGTTTATTGCCGCGCCCCGCGAACGCACCAAGAATCTGAACTTAGGCGGACGTTCGTTCCTGCATAATTATCACTCCGAGGCCGACCCAGAAAAAGCGGTGCTGGAACTGATTATGATCGCGCCAATGGTGGTGGCGAACTGGATCAATATGCAGTATTACGCCTCAACGGTGAATAACGAGCGCTTCGGCAGCGGTAACAAAGTG
>JAZBPA010000275.1:0-2776 GCA_036351435.1 Candidatus Competibacteraceae bacterium | reverse complement strand
GGTCGAGGAAATTCGCGGCGTGGCGGACGCGAAAGCCACCGAAATCTATGCCAGAGCGTATAATCAGAGCCCTGAAGCGGTGGCGTTCTATGAGTTCACCCGGACCATGCAGTCCTACCGGTCCATCATCGCCGAAAACACCACGCTGGTTCTATCCACAGACAGTGATTTGTTCAAATTTCTCAAGGGCATGACGCCGGAAGGCAACGTGGTTCCGGCGACAACCGCTGGCAATGCGCGCAACAATGCCCGCTCAGACCGAGTGATCGCGCCTGACCCCGTTGAATTGAGAGCTGAGTAACACACCCTTGTGTGGATGGACGCTTACCTCGCCGCCTTCGCGATTCGCGGTAGATTGCGCTTGGTTTCCCTGGATCACGATTTCAAGAACTTTGAAGTGCAGGGGCTTGATTTGGTTTTGCTCAACTCCTCAACGCCATCATGAGTGCATCTTTGATGCGCACCTCAACCGAGTGCTTCTTGCTTCTTGCTATTACGCTCATAGAGCGTATGGTGAGACTATCCGACTTGATTGGTCGGTTTTCGGCGCGCTACTGGAATCTCGCTGACATACATTGCTCGTAGCGTGCCCCTTCACCAGGATCAGGAGCAACCACCATGTCCAAAACCCAACGAATCAACCGGGAACCGAAGAAACAGGCGCAATTGACCCCGAAGGAAAAAAAAGCGGCCAAGCGCGTAAAGAAGCATTCCGGGGACAGCCTCCCTTTGATCGTCAAGGGCTCCTAAACTCAAACCATGATCGGCTGCCCTGTCAGGGCAGCCGATCTCACGTGACAAGGAGTTGTTCATGTACCGTCTCATGAAGTCCGACAAATTCACCCTGGACCACCTGACCTCTGGACGCACCTCATTCTATCGGCAGACTCAGGTAAAGTGTTTCCAGCAATTCCGCTCCGCACTGGGTGCTTGCGAGGTTGCCAACAACAACAGCAAGTCCTGCCACTATCTTCTCAATGAGTCCGGCCAAGAGTACTACCGAGGTACCTGGATCGTCTGACCTCACCTCTTGGTTTTGCTCAACGCCTCAACGCCATCATGAGTGCTCTTTAATACGCACCTCAACCGAGTGCTCCTGGCGGTCGTCCACTAGAGGAATCGCCAGGTTGGGCTGCTCAACGCCGTCCACCATCACCATCGCCTCGTCTTTCCCGGCGGCCAGTTGGGTAACGGCGATGTGGTAGACCGTCTCCCGATAACGATAGTGCAGCTTGAACCCATGCCAGGCCACCGGGAGACACGGCGCGAGATGCAGGGTGTCCACTTCAAGCCGCAGCCCCAGCAGGGATTCCACGATCAGTCGGTACATCCAGCTCGCCGAGCCGGTGTACCAGCTCCACCCACCGCGACCGATATGCGGCGAAACCGCATACACGTCGGCCGCGACCACGTAAGGTTCGACCTTGTACGTTGCTACGGCTTCGGGTGATAGCGCATGGTTCACCGGGTTGATGATGGCAAACAATTCCCAAGCGCGGCGGTCGCCCAATGCCGCAAACGCCATCGCTGCCCAGATCGCCGCATGGGTGTACTGCCCACCATTCTCCCGCACGCCGGGAACATAGCCCTTGATATAACCCGGATTCAAGGTCGAGGTGTCGAAGGGTGGGTCCAATAACTGGATGAGTCCCCGGTCTCGGCGCACCAGGCGCGTGTCCAATGCCTCCATGGCCAAGCCCGCGCGTGCGCTATCGCCGGCTCCAGAGAGCACCGACCAGCTTTGCGCAATAGAATCTATCTGGCATTCGGGATTACTCGCCGACCCCAGCGGAGTACCGTCATCGAAGTAGGCGCGCCGATACCAGTTGCCATCCCAGCCCTGTTGTTGGATATTCTGGCGCACTTGCGCCGCCTCTCGCTGGCAACGCTCGACGAAGGACAGGTCACCCCGCAAACGGGCCACTTCGGTGAACTGCATCAGCACGTCATAGAGGAAAAAGCCCAGCCAAACGCTTTCGCCCTTGCCGTTAATCCCCACCCGATCCATACCATCGTTCCAATCGCCGGAGCCGATCAGGGGCAGGCCATGTTCACCAAACTGGAGACCGTGAAGCAGGGCGCGGACACAGTGCTGGTACAAATCCACCGATTCTCCAGATTGGCCGGGTAGATCGTAATACGAGTCCTCCTCTGCGGAGACCGGGCGGCCTTCCAGGAACTGAACCGGTTCGTCCAGCACCCCGGTGTCACCTGTGGTCAGAACATAACGGCAGGTCGCCAACGGCAACCAAAGATAATCATCCGAGCAGTGGGTACGCACCCCCCGACCCGAGGGTGGATGCCACCAGTGTTGGACATCGCCTTCCCGGAACTGACGGCTCGCGCAGCGCAGCAGGTGTTCGCGCACGAGCTTAGGTTCGGCGTGGATAAGCGCCATCACGTCCTGCAACTGGTCGCGGAAACCAAAGGCACCGCCCGACTGGTAGTAACCGCTGCGCGCCCACAAGCGGCAGGCCAGGGTTTGGTACAAGAGCCAGCCGTTGGCCAGGACATTGAGCGAGGGGTCGGGGGTTTCGACCTGTACAGCGCCCAGCGTGTGCGCCCAATAATGCCATACCGCTTCGAGGGCATGCCGCGCAGCAGACGCTCCCCGGTAACGATGTATCATGGTGCTGGCGTCATCTGCGCCGCGCCGACCAGCTACGCCTAGCCTGAAGACGATTTCATGCTCTTGCCCGGCGGCCAGTTCGAAGCTCACCTGGATCGCAGCGCAGGCATCCATTGCCGCTCCGACCTTGCCGGACAGTCGCGCCCT
>JAZBPA010000274.1:0-4254 GCA_036351435.1 Candidatus Competibacteraceae bacterium | reverse complement strand
CGGTGAGCGGATTTTCGCTCATCTTCTGCATGACCTCCAGTTCATGCCCACAGTCGGCGCAGCGATATTCGTAAATAGGCATTCAGGGATTACCTCGGATGTAGTGGAATGGGCCGTATTATATCGTTATGTTACGTGTACCATGATTTCATTTTCAGCAATGTGGGGGTGATTGTCGGCAAAATCAAGTACCACGCAAATAACGAGAACTATGCGGCCTCAAAAACAGGTTTAATTTTGCGCAATAGTAATGAGAATCAACATTCGGGCAAAATCGTCTTGGAAGTTCTGAAAGAGCAGGTTGAGATGCCATTGAATAATTCCCCTTGGCTGCATGTCGCCTTATTTGAGCCGGAAATTCCCCCGAATACCGGCAACATCATCCGCCTGTGCGCTAATACGGGCGTGCAGTTGCATTTGATTCATCCGCTGGGCTTCATATTAGATGATCGGCGGTTACGGCGCGCTGGCTTGGATTACCATGAATGGGCGCAAATGCAAGAACATAGCAACCTGACGACATTTCTCAGCCAGCAGCAGCCGACCCGCTTATTCGCCTTCACCACCAAAGGGTGTCGCTGTTATGATGAGGTTGACTACAGCGATGGCGATGTGTTGCTATTCGGTCCGGAAACTCGCGGTTTGCCGGCCCAAGTACTGGCAGCTCTTCCCGAAGCACAGCGCTTACGCATTCCGATGTTGTCTACCCAACGCAGCTTAAACTTATCCAATGCCGTCGCAGTTGCTGTTTACGAAGCGTGGCGGCAACTTGGTTTTCCAGGTGTTAAGAATCATTGAATGTCATGAATTCACATTGGGGCTATAGCGGTGAAAGCGTCCCTGCCCGTTTCAATATGGCGCGTTATTGCCTGAGTGCAGCGGCGCGAACGACGCCCGATAAAATCGCATTAATTGTGGTCTCGGACCCGTCGGCGTCGGAAGCCACCGTGGAACGCTGGACTTATCAACAGCTGGATGAAACGGTGCGGCGGATGGCGGCCGGCCTTCGGAATATTGGGCTGGAACCCGGTGCGCGGATCATGATCCGTATGGGTAACACCAGCGACTATGCACTAATGTTCTTTGCCGCCATCGCGGGCGGTTTTGTGCCCTTACCCTCTTCGGCACAACTGACCGAACGGGAGGCGGATTTTCTGCTAGTTGATTCCGGCGCTTCCGTACTGGCAGTTGCAGCGGAATTGAACATTGCTCCCGTGCCGGGCGTGCGTCTTTTGGATCCTGCGACCATCGCAGAACTCAAGACTAGAGCCATGATAAGCGATTACGCCGACACGGCTGCTGATGATCCGGCGTTTCTGATCTACACCTCCGGCACCACCGGTAGTCCCAAAGGCGTTTTACACGCGCAGCGATCGGCTTGGGGACGGCGACCGATGTACCAGGGTTGGTATGGCATTCATACCGATGACATCGTTTTACATGCCGGCGCGTTCAATTGGACCTACACCCTGGGGGTAGGTCTGACCGATCCATGGGCTAATGGCGCAACCGCTGTGCTGTATAACGGCCCCCGCGATGTGTCGGTTTGGCCACGTTTGATTGAACGGTTCGGTGCCACGCTGTTTGCCACTGTTCCGGGACTGTATCGGCAGATTCTTAAATATTGCGACCTTGCCACCTATGATTTGAGTAGCTTGCGCCACGGCCTGACCGCAGGAGAAGCGTTGAGCGCCCGTTTGTTGCAGGCTTGGCGGGAAGCCACCGGAAAAGACTTATACGAAGCACTCGGCATGAGCGAGTGTTCGACCTATATTTCAACCGGCCCAACCATGACGATCAAACCGGGTAGCCCCGGCAAGCCCCAACCGGAACGTTGTGTTGCAGTGTTACCCATCGAAGGGGGTGACAATCCTTTGCCAACGGGAGAAATTGGTTTGTTAGCTGTTCATCGAAGCGATCCCGGCATGATGTTGGGATATTGGAATCGCCCGGATGAAGAAGACCTTGTGTTTCGCGGCGAATGGTTTTTAGGCGGCGACCTAGCGCATTTCGACTCAGACGGTTATTTGTACTATCACGGTCGCAACGACGACCTGATGAACGCTATGGGTTATCGCGTTTCGCCCTTGGAGGTAGAACATTGTTTGAGCCAACATCCTGCGGTGGCTGAAGTCGCAGTCACCGAACTGACGGTAAGGGATGATGTTTCGGTAATCGCCGCATTTGTGGTGCCACGCGATGCGGATGAAATTGATGCTGCACCGCTATTGGCCCATGCGCATGATCATCTTGCCGCCTATAAATGTCCGCGGGAGATTATCTTTGTCGATGCCTTACCGCGTACCGCCAACGGCAAAATTCTGCGTCGTGAGTTGGCAAAACGTTCGATTTGACACTTTTATAGGTCCTGCCGCCCTACCCAATCGCGTGCGAATTGGCAAGCTACTCGCCCGCTGCGAGAACCCCGGGCCAATGCCCATTGCAACGCTTGTTTTCGAGTTTGTTCGTCTAAACCTGGCCGATAATCCAGTTGGTTCAGCCAATGGCTGACGATGGCGAGGTAATCATCCTGACTGAATGGATAAAACGACAGCCATAATCCGAACCGTTCAGATAACGAAATTTTTTCCTCTACTGCTTCGCCGTGATGCAGTTCGCCATCGACGATGCGAGCATCCAAATTCTCCGCCATCGTTTCGGGCAGTAAATGCCGGCGATTCGAGGTTACACAAAGCATCGTGTTGTCCGGCGCGGCGCTGATGGAACCGTCTAAAACCGCTTTCAGAGCTTTATAGCCGGAATCGTCGGCGCTGAAAGATAAGTCGTCGCAATAGATCAAAAACCGCTCCGGGCGGTCGTACAACGGTTCTACGATATCCGGTAAATCCATCAGATCGTGTTTGTCTACTTCGATCAACCGCAAACTCTGTGCCGCATATTCATTCAACAGTGCTTTGATCAAAGACGACTTGCCGGTGCCTCGCGCACCCCATAACAGCACGTTGTTAAAGGGTCGATGCGCTAAAAATTGCCGGATATTGCGTTCCAATTCGGTTTTCTGGTGTTCAATCCGTTGCAGGTCTTGGAGCTGCAGGCGGTGGGGATGGCGGACCGGCTGCAAATAGTTGCTACCACGTGCCTGTTTTCGCCAACGAAAGGCGATATGGGTTTCCCAATCCGGCGTAGGTGCTGTTTCGCTAAGCAGTTGCTCGACACGGGCTAGCAGAGTTTCGGCGCGTTCCATTAGAGGGGCAAGGTCATCTGTGGTAACTGTCATAGTTTTCTAGGCTGGCCATTCAACCTTGTCGTAAATCTCCACCAACACCAGCTCACAGTCGATAGAATCCAGCCGCAAGCGGGCCTGCAAATCATCTGTTTCAGTCAGTAACCACTGATCGTTCGGTTGCCGATGATGTTGCTCTACATGCGGGCGGTTCTGCGCAATCAGCAGATAATCGGTGAGCGAATCCAGCTTGCGGTAATGCTCGAATTTTCGGCCACGATCATACCCTTCAGTGGATTCGGAGAGGACTTCGATTAGCACCGTCGGATTAATCAAAGTATCCTTGTGAGGGTCATCGAATCGCGCCACGCCGCATACCACGGTCACGTCAGGGTAGGTGTACAACCCGGTCGGATCGACCTTTACCCGCATGTCGCTGGGATAAACTTTGCAGGGACGCTTTTTGAGTTGAATGCCTAATTCGAGGATGATATTCGCCACAATGAGATTATGCGCCTCACTAGCGCCGGTCATGGCAAACATTTCGCCGTTCAGATATTCGCTTTTGTAATCCGCGCTGCGTTCGAGCGCGAGATAATCTTCGGCGGAAAGCTGAGTTTTCGGTGACAGCGGCATGGCTTATAACCCCTCAGTCGTGTTGAAATAGGCTTAAGCTCTAGTGTATATCAGACCAACAAGTGCTGTAACAGCCTGAATTTAACAAGCAGCTTATTCGAGTAAAAACCCCGAGCAAAAGCATGAAGAAATCCTTAACCCTGTTTGCCATTTTTGTCGTCCTAGTAGTCCTGGCTCTTCCTGTATGGGCCGCGATTCCCGCCACACCGGTGATGACGTTGTACAAATTCAACGGGGCTCTCGATATCCCCTATTACGGTGTCGAATCATTCCGCAGATCAGGTGCTTCGTCACCAGCCGGCACGTTAACTCAGGGTACTTCAGTCATTCCTTGCCTCGTGCTAAGTAACGGACGCCCGCTAACGGACAGTAAAGGCACGCCTTATGTCGGCTTCCAGATCGTCGTGGATTCCCGCCGGGCGGACCGGAGCGCT
>JAZBPA010000273.1:0-7182 GCA_036351435.1 Candidatus Competibacteraceae bacterium | reverse complement strand
GTAAAAACCGCGAAACGCGTCGGCAGCCGAGAAACGTTCAGCCTGTTCAATGACTTGGCGGGTGACCGGATGCAGCGCATCGGGGTGATTATGCAATAACTCTTCAACGACAACATAACGTTCTGCGACCCAAACCCCTTCGTAGAGCATTGCGGCCACTTCAAAAAAGGGACTGAAATCGAGTTCTACGATCTCACCACCCAGCGCTTTGATCTGCTCAAGCGCTGTATCGAAAGCGTTGGCTTGAATCTCATCGCCGAAAAATACTCGGGTTGCCGTATCCGGAACTCCAACGCGAAATGCCGGTGACGTTGGTCCAAGGGGCGTTACGGCGACAGGTCTCGCGTAAGGATCATTAGGATCAAATCCAGCAGCGCAACGAAACACAGCGTAGGCATCTTCCGCAGTCAGCGCGAATACCGAAACCGTATCAAGGGTACGGCAGGCGGGGACGACTCCGGAATTAGACAGTGCGCCTAGCGTCGGTTTAAGACCGACAATTCCGTTTAGCGCGGCGGGAACCCGACCTGAACCGGCGGTATCAGTGCCGAGCGCAAAGCTCACAATGCCGTGGGCAACTGCAACTGCCGACCCTGAACTGGAACCACCCGGAATAATTTCGGGGTCCAACGCGTTCTTGGGTGGAGGATACGGCGAACGCACCCCAACCAGCCCCGTAGCAAATTGATCCAGATTGGTTTTGCCGATCAGAATAGCACCGGCGCGCCGCAGGCTTTCGACGACAAAGGCGTCTCTCTCACTGACATAGGCATAAGCCGGGCAAGCCGCAGTAGTGGTTATTCCCGCCGCATCAATATTGTCTTTGATGACAAACGGCACGCCCCACAAAGGTTTTTCTCGCGGATCAAATTCGCCAAGCGCCGCAGCCTCCGCCAATGCCGTTTGCTGATCAACCCGATGCAAAAAGATTCCAGGGTCCCCAACGGCTTCCACACGTCGGTAGCACTCGGTGATGACCTCTTGGGGGTTGAGGCCCTGCCGATAGGCATCATGTAGGCTGAAAATATCGAAGGGTTGCTTCTGCAGCATCATCTTGGTCTTTGCATATCACTTGATCTGTAGGGCATTAAAGCAGTTGCTAGTGCTTCGTAATACTGCTAAATAAACCCTGCTCTGCTGCAAAAAATGCAGCGCCCGTTGACCTGGATGCCGTTAGCAAGACCGTGTGCGGTAGGGATACCGCAGTCGAGCCTACAGGGAGGTATTTACGGCGTGTCTTGATAACGGTGTCCAGGTCGATACTATGGAAACCATGAGACACTTACTCCCGCTGCGTTACATAGATGCTGTCGCCCGTGCCGGTTCGATTCGCAAAGCGGCTGAAATGCTATCGATCACCTCGACCGCGCTCAATCGTCGCATTCTGGCTATGGAGGAAGAACTCGGTGTACAGATCTTTGAACGGTTGCCACGCGGGGTGAGACTTTCAGCGGCGGGCGAGATTCTGTTGCACCACATCCGCACGCAGCTGAGCGACATGGAACGGGTGAAGAGCCAGATTGCTGATTTGGCTGGGGAACGGCGGGGGCACGTGTCGATCGCTTGCAGTCAAGCGCTGTTACCCCGGTTTCTACCTGAGCAGATCGCGTCTTATCGGAAAGCCCACCCGGCGGTAACGTTCAGTGTGTACTTGCGCGATCGTGCCGCCGCGGAAAAAGCGTTAGTAGACCATAGCGCCGACCTGGCTCTAGTATTCGAGCCGGTGCGGCTGTCGGACTTTCAGATTTTGTTGATCGTCCGTCAGCCGGTCTACGCGATCATGACAGCTAACCACCCGTTAGCTGTGCAAGAAACCGTGCGGCTGCGCGATTGCTTGCGTTTCCCCATTGCCTTACCGACGACACCCTATGGTGTGCGGGAATTGCTCGAAACGGCAGTGCGTCGCACCTCGCTCAAGCTACAACCGGTGATTGAGTCGGACAATTTCGAGTTTCTGCGCTATCACGCCTTGGTAGAGGACATCATCACCTTTCAGATCGCCATCGGCCTGCCCGGTGGAAACGATTCCCAGGATTTTGTCGCCCGCCGAATTGCGGAACGTGATGTACCGTCCGGGGTGCTTTATGTCGGTCAGCTACAGGGCCGGATTCTGCCGATGGCCTCGGCCCGCTTCGCCAATCAAATTCTTGATGCGTTTGATAAGCGGTTCGATTGTGATTGAGTCATCTTCTAAAGATAAATTAAAGCAAGACCTGACCCCATTTGTATTGTATTTTTCAGTTGATCTGTTGTTGCAACGCACAGTAGACTGTAATCAACGACTACAGGTGCTTTGCCGATATTTTCTGATCGGTGAGGTGAAACGGGAAGTCGGTGCGCGTTGCTGTGGTTTGATCCGCAAAGACGCTATTCCGACGCTGCCCCCGCAACGGTAGGCGAGTAAAGAAATCGCTTTCGGCCACTGTGCAATCGCATGGGAAGGCGCGATTTTGGGGAATTTTTTCCACTCGTGAGCCCGGAGACCGGCCTAAAGTCGCTATGACGGCATCGCGGAGGGCGATGGCGCAATGAGCTGTTACCGCTTGTTCCTCCACCCTTTCCCTTTGCTTTTCCCCAGATCCCTAATCACGCGGGTGAGCGTGGAGGAATGTGCTATGCATTTCAAACAATGGTCAGCTGCAGTGCTGACACTGCCCCTATTTCCCCTGTATGCCGCGGAAGATATTAACGAACTATCCCCTGTAGTCGTCACGGCGTCCCGCATTGCCGAAACAACCGACGAGACATTGGCGTCGGTTACGGTTATTACTCGCGAAGATATTGAAAAACGCCAAGCCAATTCGGTCCAGCAGTTATTGCAAGGCGTGCCCGGACTAACCCTCACTAATAATGGTGGTTTGGGCAAAGCCACTTCAGTATTCTTGCGCGGCACTGAATCGGATCACGTGCTGGTGCTGATCGACGGTGTCAAAGTCGGCTCGGCAACGCTCGGCACCACAGCCTTTCAGGATATTCCCGTCGAACAGATTGAGCGTGTCGAGATTGTGCGCGGCCCGCGTTCCAGCCTCTATGGTTCTGAAGCGATCGGCGGTGTAATTCAAATTTTTACCCGCCGAGGCGGCGGTGAATTGAAACCGTTCGTCAGTTTGGGGGGCGGCAGTTACGATACCTACAAAGGTTCAGCGGGCATTTCCGGAGGCGGCGACAACAGTTGGTTCAACCTCAGCATTTCCGGAATCGACACCGAAGGTTTCAATGCCTGTAATGGCTCACCCACTGGCGGCGGTTGTTTTACTTTCGAGCCGGATAAGGACGGGTATCGTAATCTGTCTGGATCGTTACGCGCCGGGTATCGCTTTGCTAATGGCGCGGAGGCAGAACTCAATTGGTTGAGATCGGACAGTGATAATAAGTTTGATGGCAGCTTCGTTAATGAGTCAGAAACGATTCAGCAAGTGCTCGGTGGTAAGGTGCGCTATGCGCCTTCAGAAAGCTGGGATATCACGCTGCAAGCAGGGATCAGTGAAGACAAGTCAGATAATTTCAAAGATGGGGATTTCCAAAGCCGCTTCGACACGGAACGAGTCTCGGCTTCTTGGCAAAACGATATTTTCCTGAATGACAGCCAATTTATCGTCGCTGGATTGGATTATCAGGATGACCGGGTTGATGGTACGGTCGACTACGAAGAGTCCTCGCGCCATAACATCGGTGGTTATGTCCAATACCAGGGACAGTTCAACGCGAATGAGCTGCAATTCAGCCTGCGCTACGATGACAACGAACAGTTTGGCGGCAATACCACTGGATCGGCGGCTTGGGGTTATCAAATAAACGATCCGTTACGGTTTTGGCTTTCTTACGGTACAGCCTTCAAAGCCCCGACTTTCAATGAATTGTATTTTCCCGATTTCGGCAATCCCGATCTTGATCCTGAACAATCGCAAAGCATCGAGGCCAGTTTGAACGGCAGCTATGGCTGGGGACGTTGGTCATTAAACCTCTATTACACTCAAATTGATGATTTAATCGCATTCAGTGCCGCCACCCGTGCCCCCGAGAACGTTGACGAAGCCCGCATTACCGGTTTGGAGGCGATTTATGGCCATCAGTTGATGGGGTGGAATTTTCAAGGCGCGTTAACGTTGCTTGACCCTGAAAACCGTTCTAAGGGTGTGAATCGAGGCAACCAATTACCGAGGCGTGCAGAGAGTACATTCCGACTGGATGTGGATCGTAGTTTTGATCGCTACAGTCTAGGCGCTACTTTGTATGCGCAAGGATCGAGTTATGACGATCTTGCTAATACTCGTAGGTTGGGTGGTTACGCCACTTTCGATCTAAGGGGGTCTTACCAGTTTGCTAAGGATTGGCAGTTGGAGGCGCTATGGGCCAATGTCTTTGATAAGCAGTACGAAACCGCGGCCTATTTCAATCAGCCCGGTACTAATGTGATGGTTACCTTGCGTTATCAACCTTAAGTGGTGTTTTAGCTTTTCACTATTGTGGCGCTAATAGTAGTCGTTTGCCTTGCGGTACTGCTTGATACGTGTCTAGGCGAGCCGCCCCGGTATCACCCGTTGGTTGGATTCGGACGCGTGGCCGCTGTCGTGGAGGAACGATTCTACGGCACGTTGCCGGGCAACACTATGCAAAGGCGTTGGCGCGGACTGTTGGCTGTTATGGTGCTGACAGTCCCGCCGACTTTTCTAGCCGCTGCTATAACTGCGGTTCCTTTTTCGGGTGTGTTGGATGTGTTGCTTCTCTATCTAGCAATCGGGCGGCGTAGTTTGGCCGAGCACGCCGACCGGGTTCGACAGGCACTGAAGAATCAGGATGTTGCTGCAGCAAGGCGTCAGGTTAGCTTCATGGTGAGTCGCGACACGGCAGCGTTGCAACCACCGGAGATTTGCAAGGCCACGGTGGAGTCGGTATTGGAAAACGGGAACGATGCGGTATTCGGCACTATTTTTTGGTTTGCCGTAGGCGGTGTTCCTGCTGTGGTCGCTTACCGTTTGATAAATACCTTGGATGCCATGTGGGGCTATCGTAACGACCGGTATCGCGATTTCGGTTGGGCTGCTGCCCGTTTAGACGACGTGCTGAATTTCATCCCCGCCCGATTGACGGCGCTGGGGTATGCGCTGGTCGGTAATACCGGTTCGGCGCTGCGCTGCTGGTTTAGCCAAGGTCGGCATTGGAAAAGTCCCAACGCGGGACCGGTCATGGCAGCAGGTGCCGGTAGCTTGGGAGTTGTTATCGGTGGTCCGGCCTGCTATGGCGGGCTAACACAGCAACGACCGCTGCTCGGTGAGGGCCGAACACCTGACGTTGATTCAATTGCCCATGCGCTTGCCCTGATTAATCGTAGTTTAGTGTTGTGGCTGATCGTCTTGGCCGTTGGCGGTATCGTCTATGTCAATGGCTGGTTCTGACTCGTCGACGCCGATTCATGGCGGACAACTGCGGGCTGCGGCAATGCGTTACGGCATCCCATTGCCGGATTGGCTCGATTTATCGACTGGCATCAATCCGCTTGGCTGGCCGGTGGCTATCATCCCTGATGGGGTCTGGGCGCGTTTGCCGGAAGATAATGATGGCCTTGTGGATGCAGCTTCTCGCTATTACGGCACAACGAATTTACTACCTGTCGCCGGTTCCCAAGCGGCTATTCAACGATTGCCTGCATTGCGGCGCGATCATTGCCGGGTCGGGGTCATTACCCCAAGCTACTCAGAACATGCCTATGCTTGGCGTAATGCCGGTCACGCTGTACAAGAGCTGAAAACGGCAGAAATTGAAGCTGCATTGGATCAGCTTGATGTGCTGATCCTCGTCAATCCCAATAATCCCACCGGCGAATATTGGCGTCCCGACGTCTTACTGGGTTGGCAGCAGCGACTCGCTGCGCATGGCGGTTGGTTGATCGTCGATGAAGCCTATATCGACCCAACACCGGAGCTGAGTTTGGTATCGCATAGTCATCAATCCGGCCTTATCGTGCTGCGTTCGTTAGGTAAGTTCTTTGGCTTGGCGGGGTTGCGCGTTGGGTTTGTATTCGCCGAAGCGGTGTTGCGGGAACGTCTAGCCGCCTCACTGGGACCTTGGGCTGTGGCTAATCCGTCACGCTGGGTTGCCGCTCAGGCGCTAGTGGACACGGCATGGCAACTCGCAACCCGAGAACGGTTGCTTGTAGATAGCCGACGCTTGTGTACGGTATTGCAGAAACACGATCTGGTGGTAACCGGCGGATGCGTCCTGTTCCAGTGGATAGTCTGTGACCGGGCGGACATAATCCATGAACGCTTTGCTCGACAAGGCATCCTGACTCGGTTATTTATCGCGCCGATGAGTCTTCGATTCGGCCTGCCGGGAACCGAAGCCGATTGGTTTCGGCTTGACTCGGCGCTATCTGCAATTTCCGGTGAGCTGGCGACGATTCCCCCGCACACGCGGAATAGCTCGCAATGAAAACGCTGATTCTCGGCGGTGTAAAATCCGGCAAAAGCCGTTACGCGGAAATGCTCGCGATAGACAGCGGCCTGCCCGTGACATATATCGCTACGGCCACTGCAGAAGACGAGCCAATGCGTCAACGTATTGCGCAACACCGTATCAACCGGCCGGCTGATTGGATCGTAGTGGAAGAACCTATCGAATTAGCCGGGACGCTGCGTGATCATGCGGCCGAGCACCACTGTATTATTGTGGACTGTCTAACACTCTGGTTGACTAACTTGCTGTGTAAAACAGACGAAAAGACATTGAGTCGGGAATGCGACGAGTTGCTTAAGGGCCTGGGTGAGCTGCCTGGAATGATCCTTTTGGTCAGCAATGAAGTGAATATGGGTATCATCCCATTAGGTGAACTTAATCGCCGTTTTTGTGATGAAGCGGGCCTACTCCATCAGCGTCTGGCACAGCGCTGTGAGCGGGTAGTCTTAATGGTGGCGGGGTTGTCGCTTAGTCTTAAGGAGTAAGGCAAGCGGAGCAGAGTCAATACATTAGATTAGGGCTCACGCATTGACGAACGTGGCCAAGTTATGGCGGAGGTGAGTTTTTTGAGCCGCGCTTAGCCGAATGATCCGAACCACCACGCGTCCACCGACAGGCCATTGTACCCTACCGATGTACATGGGATTTTTGATGAGTGAGCCAAAAACAATCACGTGTAGCCGCTTGGCGGAAGTGATGGGGATATCCCACGACAGCGTGAACCGC
>JAZBPA010000272.1:0-4672 GCA_036351435.1 Candidatus Competibacteraceae bacterium | reverse complement strand
TTGTTGCCAACAGTAAATTCTTCAAGCCGATCCTGTTTGCTGACATCGTAGCGCCGGCCGTCAATGGTGACATTCGGTTTAGCGCTAAATGAGATACCGACGCGATCAATAGGCATGGCGGATTCCTCTAGGCTTCAGATTACACTTTAATAAAGGTCGGTATTCCCGCCACCGAGGCATCATCATCCGCAGCGAAATCCGGGTCTTGCCAAAAGCGGTTGCTGACCCGCTCATGCCACGCGTCGGTAGCCTGCACGAAGCGTTCGAACAAAAGCTGTAGTGTTTCTGGATTACTCTGCTGCAATGATAATGACTGATTGATCACCAGATACCGCCCTTCGGGTTCGAAAGAGAGGGTCGCGCCGCCGGTGCCGCGTCCGAACAGATTGGCTTCCAGCAAACCGGCGAAACAAGTCAATTGATCGATCAAATCCTCCGGTGCTTGGCCGAGCGTGCTGTATAAGTGCAAGGTGTCGCCGTCTTCGTCCAATTCCAGGGTGATAGTAAACCGATCATCGAATACCAGCGGACAAAGTCCACTATCGTCAAAAATAAGCGCTTCAAGCCCGAGGCGTTGCGCGATAGGTGCAAATAGATCGTTATTAAGAGGCATGCTGGATTTTTCCGAAGTTGCGCGTTTTTAGTGAGTGCCATAAGTAGGGGGCAACCCTCAGAGAAGCTTGCCCCCCTTTGAAAAAGGGGGGGAGATTTAGCAATCCAAGCACGTTATCCCGATCAAAACTGAATCCGCTTCTGGAATCCCTGATCTTCAGCCTGGGCACCCGCATTCAAGATGCTGAACAATTGTTGAATGACCGAGTCCATCTTGCTTCTGTCTGTCACGGCATCATCCCGCTGAGCGCCATACTGGGTCGCGGCGGCTTCGTCAGTTTTTTGCTGCGCCTGATCCATGCCTGCTTGATATTTTTGCTGCTCCCCGACAATATCAACACCATGCCCCATCATTTTGCCCATCGCACCCCAGGTTTGAGCGATCGTCATCTGGGTTTCCGGGGTCGCACCACCACCTTTGGGGCCCAGGAACATGTTGCGTAAAATTTGCTTTGCACGTGACTTTTTAGCTTGGGGTTCATTGGCTTCCTCTTCCGGGTTGCTCTCCGGTCCCTGCTCCTCATTGGCGACTCGATTATTCTGCGGCTCATTGCCTTGCTGCTGCTGTTGATTCACTTGAGGCTCGTCCAATTCTTCCAGAATGGGCTCATCTCGCGATGGGGTTTGCAGTTCGATAGGCTCGTTGGACGGAGTTTCCGGCACCTCGGGTTCATTGAGTTCCAAATCCAGCGATTCGTTCTCCGGGGTATTGAGCTCCAGATTCGGCTCTTCCGCCTCGATTCCAGCGCTTGCACCGAAGCCGGCACCAGCCGCCTCAAAACCTGCCATACCAATCTCGGCGCTGTGTTCAATGATGCCGGCGGTCATGGTTTTTTTAGCAGCGTTCGCCAAATCCGTGGCTTCGTCCTTGATCGAGCCGACCTGGGCCTTGGTCGCGGCGTCGCGCGCCTTGGTGGCGTTATCCATCTGGGTTAAGGCCAGTTTGAAAATCAGCCCGACCATTTCCCACATATTGGCAAAGGAGCTGCTTTCCTTGTTGTTTTCAGCGAGGTTGCCGACAGTATTAGTGGCTTGTTGGATTTGCTGATTGTTCGGCTGATGATCGGGGCCGTCCAGGTTCGGGCGGAATTGCGGGCCTGACGAGTTGCTTTGATTAACATCCTGCGGATTGTAAGGATCGTTTTGTCCACGCTCCTTGAGCCGTTCCGCCAGTTTCTGGTGGAGCGTGCCTAATAGATTGGCATTATCCACTTGTGAAAAAAAGTCGTGATTATTACCGGTGTTGGTCGAAACAGGGGGCAAAGACATGAGCTTCGGTATCCTCTGGTCAGTGTTCGGGGTTCTCGCCGGCTAAGCGGTTCTCGCCGGCGTTCGTTGCGCGGGCCGCAGTCGTTGTTCAGAAAATCATGGTCCGGGTCTTGTGCGTCGACTGCAGCATTGACGCTTCGAGCTTGAAGGTCTCGGTCCAGGCTTTATTCAGCTTGGCGGCAAAAGCGGTTTCGTCCGAGATAAAATTTTCCAACTCGACCATGTTGGCTTTATGATCCAGAGCGTCGCTTTGATCTTGGCCCGCTTCGCCGGCGGCAACATCAGACACGATGCCCGCCGCGCCTCCGCCAGCTTGAGTGGCAGCCTGAGCAAGCGTGGCGTAAAACTGGATTGATGACAAATAGCCTTTCAATGCTTTTAAAAAGGTTTTTTGCGCCGTTTGTTGAACGGTTTCCTGGGTAGACTCACCTGCTGAGGCGCCGTCCTCTGCGATTTCGGCCCCATCTTCGGCGATTTGCGAGCCATCCTCAGCAGCATTGGTGCCGCTTTCGGCCAATTCAGAGCCTTGCTCGGTGAGTTCCAATCCATCTTCGACGGTATCGACAGCGACTTCTGTTCCTATGCTAGTGGCCGCTGCATAAATGCCCGCACCCATGCTGCACACCGCCAGCAGGATTTGCACCGCCATCATGGCGTAACCAAAAGCGGGGTGTTTTTGCATCCATTCTTGCGAGGCAGGGACGCTTTGCGCAATCGCCATACCCAGTGCAATCCCCGACGCAGCGATAATGCACGCACCGGCCACTGCACCTACCCCAGTCCATCCCGCGGCAGCCATAACTGCAACCCCAACCGCGATACCGACGACTGCACCGACGAAGCTGAATGCTTTGGCCCACTTGCCGGCTTTTTTGGATTTCGCCATTTTTTTGACGGAATCGAGCAGATCCTGGATACGCTTCTTGGTTTCCTCGGCGGATCGTTTCATGTCCGCCTTGATGCTGTTATTGGCAGCCCGCATACCGTTTTCCAAACGATCGGCTACCAGACTGGTCACTTCAACACCCAGCGATTCGACACCGATATCGGTGCTTGGTGAATCGAGCACCGGGGCCGAAGCACCTGCCCCTGAGTTCTGGTAGGTTTTCAGGTAATCCGATACCAGATGCTCAATATTCAGGTTGCCCCCCCAAGGGGATTGATTGGCATTGTTAACCTGCACATTGTCGCCGCCGGTTTGGGGCGTATAGTTGACGTTCGATGAATGATCGGAAATACGGTCAGGCATGATTAGGCTCCTTGGTCGTCCTCGTCAGCTGACGATTCGTTGAGCAGTTCCCGCAAAGCCAGGGCGCGTTCTTTAACGGCCTGATAATCAGGATTGTTGCCGGACCATTCGATTGCGGCATTTAGCCCGCTAAGGGCTTCCTCTCGGTTGCCCAAGGCAAGATGGCAGTCCGCTGCCTGTAACGGGGTGCGAGGGTCAGTAGAGTCCAGCAGAGTGGCGAACCCATACGCATCCACCGCTTTGTCGAAGCGTTTCATCATCTGCAAAGTGGAGCCCAACGCCCGCCAATACTTCTTCTCCATATGGTCGAAGTACACCAGAAATTGAAACGATGTGAGTGCCTGTTCATAACGACCGCCGTTATAGGCGTTAAAGCCCATGGCATAGACTGTTTCTAACTCCTCGGGCGTCATCCCGCGCACATCGGCAAGAGTCTTGCCGTTTTCCAAGAAATCGACCAGCATTTCGGTGATTTCGTCGGCGGTAAAAGTCGGCAAGGCCGGGACTTGCTCTTGATTCGTATGAGGTTCTTGAGTGCTTGTTGACACGAGTGCGCTTCCTCTGGTTTCGGTGTTGAGTATGGGTTGCCGTTAGTGCCTACGTCATTCCTTGCTGATGACCGTTGAAACCATTTGGTGCCAATTGGACATGAAGGTCGCCAGGAACTGGGAAACTTCCTGCAGCTTCTGGTAAGCCACCTGCATGTTGTTCTGATCCATACTCGATTGGTCGGTGTAGGCCGTTACCTTGCCATTCAGCGCGGTAGCGACGGTCTTGGCGTCGTCCTTGCTCCACGAGGTGGTTGACGAAGGAGTAGCCGATGAATCAAGGACGCTATTCGCGTAGGTAGCCAAACTCATTTGCGACTGGGAACCGGTATTGGGGTCCGTGTAGGTAAAGTAAGTGGTCGATGGGTTGAAGTTGCCCGAGTCGTTTTCGTGTGCGGCAGCGGCGGATTCGGCAGCCTGGGCGTTGGCCGCCATGCGGTTGTCGGCCTGGGTGTCGTTACCATACTGCTGCACTTGATCGTGCAAGATGTTGTATTTCTGCGTACAGACATCGAGAATCATTGAGTACAATTCTTCGTCACTGCCGGAAGCTTGTTCGTTAGCACTAACAGTATTTATGTTTTGGTTCCCATCCAAGGGTGTGGATTGTTGCTGCTGTTGTTGTGGTTGCGTTTGCGGAAAAGTATTAGGCATGTGTTGGTGGAGATGCGAATACATATCGGTATTACCACCAAACATCATTCTATTTTGCTGTGAATTACTATTCTGATTGGGCACAAAAATGTCGATACCACTACCGGGTTGACCGAAACTGGGTCCAGATGGGCCAAAACTAGTCATCGTTAGATTCCTCTTTAAAATGTGAAGTGATCAATAAACCAATGCACGAGTGGGTGTTAAATCATGCGTTTCATCTTGGGCTTCTTTTGCGCTGCGTGGCCGCCGCTTTGTTGCCTGGCCTCGCGCTGCGCTTGCCGCTTCGCTTCTTCCAATTCGCTGACGAAGTGGTCGATTTCTAGGCGGCTCTGATTCC
>JAZBPA010000271.1:0-22017 GCA_036351435.1 Candidatus Competibacteraceae bacterium | reverse complement strand
GGCTCGTGGAGCTTCCAACCCAGACATTGTCATTGCCGTCAATGGAAATGCCCCAGGGCCCGGTGATGCTCCCCCCGAGTCGAGGGGGCCGAGAACCGTGCCGTCGGGGCGGATCATCGACACATCGCCCCCAGGGAACTCGTTGATGATCTTCCACAGGTTGATCCACCCCTTGATCGCTCGTTCCTCATCCGACATCGACCCTTCAAGTGCCTCGGCCTTGAATTTGAGCTTTTTTTGATCAAGGCCAGCTTCTCCACCGTGCCTGGGTGGCCGACAAGAAAAACGCCGCAAACAGCAGATCATAAAATGACTAAATCGGAAAATTTTGGGGGTTTTCGTTCAGGCACTAATTAGTCTCTTCTTAAAACGGCTTATCTCCTATCAACCTGGATGGCAGGCGGTTCCCAGCTGCCATCCAGTGCTTCCATCTTGGGCCAGTACAGACGCATGACAATATAGATGGGGCCGTCCGGCGCTGGCAGCCAATTGGCCTTCGCCCTGGCATCGGTCGGTTCCTCATGCTGGAAATTGAGCGTCAGGGAGCCGTCTGCATTTTTTTGAAGGTCGTCCGCCAACATGGGCGAATTAATCAGGTAGCGATTGATCGGATTCCTGATCAACAGCTGAGTCTTACCATCGTACATCGTCACTGACCAGAACGCGTTCACCGGCGGATACCCATCGGCCGGAAATGTAAGCGAGTACTTGTGTTTGCTTCCATCAAGCTCGTGGCCGTTTCCATCCACCCGTGTGAGAGGATAGAACGCCTCTTTCGAACTATTGCCGTAGAGGCCGACCAACGCAGCCGCTGCCCGCAGCAGGTAGTCGTCTTTCAGCATTTTGCGATCCCCAAAGAGACCTTCCGATATTTGCCAGCCGTTCACCACTTTGCCCAACTCCGACTTCTTGGCGTGCGCCTTTTCAGCTCCGGCCTTCATGCCATCGGCTATTGCGGCTTTGATGTCACTGGTCAACTCAATCGAAGGGTAAGACTTGCCTGCCTCGATGCCGATCCTGGCAAACTTTTCACGCAATGATTTCTCTACTTTCGCTTCACCGATCGCGGGTGCGAACTGCAGAATAAAGGCAAGATAGCTGAACGGATCCCGTTTTGCGGTTTCCGAGTCGAACTTGAGCCAGTCCACAGCCGGCGCCGCCGACGGCGGATCCATGTTCATATGTGCAGACAGCGTCTCCGCTGAGTATTTGGCCTGTACCGCCTTTACGTTTTCCAGATCCGAAGGTCCGAAAACCTGGGTTCGATAGATGGCAAAGGCAAATTCAGTACCGGACTGAATGACTTGCTCGATACCGTCCGGCTTTTCACCGCCCCAGTTCGGTCCCGCAATCGCATAACAGCCAGCCTCGTTACCCGTAGCACGGCTGCCGATGTAACCGAAAATGTAGGTATAGAGTGAGACGAGCTGGATGGAATAGTAGCGCGAGTCCTCAATCTTGGGCACACAGAGGACAACTGGTTCCGCGCGTAGGTCCATCCAGACAAAGGAATACACGGTATCGCTGTTCGGCGTGACTATCGCCGTGTCATCAGGCGAGGCAAGACTGGCTTCATTGTGGATGTGGTTGAACGGAGCCTTGTACTGACTGCTCGTCTTGTCCACCGCATATTGATAAAGGACGCTGTAGTTCATCACCATCGGCAGGCCGTATATGGCGGCCTCCTCGGCGATGGACCTTGCTTCCTGCGTTGATAATTCCGACTTGGCGAGAGCGGGGTCAGGGCTATAAAAAAAGCTGATTATTACGAACCCGGCACCCAACGCGCTCGATAAAAATTTTCGCGTACAATACATTGGCGTTCTCCAATTTACCACTTGATGTAACACAGCTCGCTGGTCGCAATAAGCCACAACAGCGCATTTTTACTTCTCAACAGCTTTTATTGACGGAAAAACATACTTGCCGTCGAGTACGGATTGGGCAGGTTCGTACAGGCGGACCCCGTAATTCCACCCATCCATTATCGGCAGGCAGTTGACGCGTCCATCATCGCATCCGCCGAAGTGGATTGTGATCGAGCCGTCCGCGTTTTTAGTGGCATTGACGCTGTTAAAGTTGTAGGCGTTCTGAGGATTCTTCTGGAAATACCCTTTGTCGTTGTACAGGCTTACCGACCAGAAAGCTCTGACCGGCACATCTTTGGCCGTCAGACTGTACTTGCCAACCGGAAGTTTGGGGTTCACGTTGAGATAATACGCATGTTTCTCAGGCAGCCCTCCGAAACCAACAGCAGTTCCGATAAGGTGTCCAATGGGGGTGGTTTCTTCCCTGGAACCGAACCAGCCCTTGGAATTCGGGACGCCTTTGCCGAGTTCGAGCAATGCATCAAGGGTCGCCTTGTAGCTAGCCATGTCGTAGTTTGGGAGAACGAAGGGCTTGGCCGAATTCGCCTTGACCTTGATACCGTCCTGCAGGTCATTGGCTTTCTTGATGTCTTCGGGCGAATTCGAATTAACCAATGTACGAATGACAACCCATACATGGTTGGAGCCGAATTTTTCCTTTGTCAGTTGGTGGCTGCCCGAATCGAGATAGACAGCATTGATGTAGTTGTCTTCGTTAACAACCATCATCGACCGGTAACGTGAACCTGCATCGGGTAACGTAACGGTCGCTCCCTGGCTGATGTCGACTACGATGAAGCTGTAAATGGTGTCGCGGTTCATGCGGATAGTCGTCTGTTTATCAATTGGCACCGGCTCACGGATGTTCAGTACCTTGTTTACCCCTCCGGCGTTCTTTTGATAGGTATCAAATTGCATTGCCGTCTGAGCCGTAATGTAGTTCATCGCGTCGACATGTACCGGTTCGGCATAGGCCGTTCCGGCGGCAAAAGTTGCTAAAGCTGCTGCGCCGATAAAGATTTTGAATGTACGTACCATTGATTAGCTCCTTTTGATTTGTAAAGAAATTCGCCCCGGAATTTGCATTGAAAAGTCATCCGCCGGGTGGATCGGATCATACCTTTGGTCTTGGGCTTCCTAGTCTGTTCAGGGGTTGTTCACGCACCCGCGGAGCGGGTGCTGCGACTCCAACGAAACGTGAATATCTGCGAGTAAGTGCATATGGGTTGCAGGCAACAGTCCTCTGCAACCGATCATGGAGAGGAAAGCACCCATGACAAAAGTAGGATTTTACTGACTTCAGTCAGCTCAACCTTGTCATTTCACGCCAAATACGAAATGGCAGTTTTGCGGCAAGTTACCGAATCGGCAGGTCGGAGTGAATTCTTTGGAATTCGGAAGGGGCAACACCGGTCCAACAGCGGAACGCCCGGGTAAAGCTTGACTGCTCTGCGTAACCGAGTTCAAAGGCCACATCGATCATCCGGATCGTTGGATCGCTCATCAGCTTCATAGCCAAGTCGAAACGCGCTTGGGATAGGACTTCTGAAAAACGGACACCGCATTCGGCAAGACGTCGCTGTAGGGTGCGAGGACTCATCCCGATCGCCTCTGCTATTTCCTCGAATTGGCAGCGACCGTAGATCATCATCGCAGCAATGACCTGTCTAGTTGAACCGACGAGATCGCTTGCCGGAGCTGAGGCCGTTAAAGTGGTGTAGTCACTTTCATTGCCTGAACGACCCAGGATACGAGTGGGAACAGCTAGGTGCAAAAAGGCGGAAGGAAAAGCCAATCCGTAGCGACTGGCTTGGCAGACCGCTGCACCTCTGAAAGCACTTTCCATTATTTGCTTATCATTTGACGGATTCGGCGAAAATACCTTGTCAGGTTGCCACTGCGGTCCGGCTACGAGGCGGACCGCATCTCTCATCAATAGCAGTGCGCATTGTTGCGCGTATCGGCTGCCGCTACTGGTTTTTTGTCGGTAATGGTGAAAAAAGTACACCTCTAGGCCCGCAGGAACCCAGGTAATTTGTTCAGCAGAACTGTACAGCGGGAAATGCGTCAGCAGCTTTCCGAGCGCATCATACAGTGTCATTGAGTGGCGCAAACTGCGGCCAAATAGGCCAAGATCATCGATTCGAGCATGTTGGCCGACGACATAACCAAAATCAGCTAAACCCAGTTTGCGGGCACCCTTTTCCAATATTGAATGGGCGAGATGGACGGGCACTAGAGTTTCCGCGTCCCTTTCCACGATCGCTGCGATGAATGATTTGTCAAACTCGTGACCGAGCCGAATATCTGCCTGTGTAAGGAAATCTAGAAAAGGGGTGTAGGCACTGCAGCGGACCAGAGGAACAGTCATGGCTAACACGAAAACCTTGTAAGAACTGGATTAATAACCTATCCCTAAAATCGAATCGATTGATAGGGGTTGCGCTATATGTTGGGGGCTATGATTCTCCCAATAGGCTGCGGAGAAGTATTATCATCAAAAAGGTTTACCATTCCAACGGTGGTAAAAAACCAACAGCCTCCCCCTTACGTGCGAGCAAGCTAAGATTATGCACTGCCCGAGTTGCCTTATATTGCGCATCCGCATTGAAAAAAACCCAGTATGGAGAAAATGGGTTCTTATCGTATTGATTCTCGCAGCCAGTGCGGCGGGCGCGCGGGCACAAGAGATCGAGCCGCGTGCCTTCTCGAATGTTCCCATCGGCGTCAATTTTGTTATCGCGGGTTATGCCTACGCCGAAGGTGGCTTGGTGACGAACCCGGCGTTGCCGTTAGAGAATGCGGATCTTCAGACCCATAACACAGTGCTTGCCTATGCACGCGCTCTCGATTTATGCGGAAGGTCCGGCAAATTCGACATCATCCTGCCCTATAGTTGGATCTCAGGGACAGCGGAGCTTGCCGGTCAACTCCAGGAACGCGAAATATCCGGCTTTGGTGACCCGCGGCTGCGTTTTTCGGTCAATCTTTTCGGCGCTCCTGCGCTCTCGCTCAAGGAGTTTGCCGCTTACCAGCAAGACACCATCATTGGTGCCAGCGTGCAGGTGTCAATTCCTACTGGTCAATACGATAGCAACAAGCTGGTCAACGTCGGCACCAACCGTTGGTTCATCAAGCCTGAGCTGGGACTTTCCAAAGCATGGGCATCTTGGACACTGGAACTTGCTACGTCAGCCACCTTTTTCACCGACAATGACGATTTCCTCGGCGGCAAAAACCGCGAGCAAGACCCCATCTACTCGGTCGATGGTGGTCTCATTTACAGCTTTCCCCACAACATCTGGGTGGCCCTGAACGGTACGTATTTCACAGGCGGGCGCACCACTGTGGATGGCGTGGAAAACGACGATCGGCAAAAGAACTCGCGGGCAGGTATCACAGTCGCTCTGCCGGTCAACCGGCACAACTCGGTCAAACTCTACGCAAGCACGGGAGTGTCCACCCGCACCGGCAGCGATTTCGATATTATTGGCATTGCTTGGCAATACCGCTGGGGCGGGGGACTTTAGACTGGTTATTTTTCGGGTTTAGAAATGTAATACCCGGAACCAACGAGGCCTGCAAAATCGGGAATTTTTCGGAAGTAGGAGATTTTCGGTTGTAATTGCTGGGTTACGGGATTGACCATCTCATACTCGAACGCGCCCCAACCCCGTGATTTGCTCATTTCGATCATTTGTTGGACCACCAGCTTGCCGTCCGGACCACGCACTTGCGCCAAGTTCTTATCCAAATCCACGCCCGGAATACTGATCTTCGCGGAATTAGCCAGATTATTACCTTCAAAGTCGTAGACGAAAACATACAGCTCATCATCCCGAAAGGGATTGTCAGGCTGTTTGAAATCCCGCAACGCCTGATCTAACCCCACCGTTTCGATATGCGACAAAGCTTGGCGGACTAAGGCGATGGCCTCTTTCTTTGCCAGCGGCTTCTTTGCCTGATAATAGCCCGAGCCGATAAACCCGTCGAAATCCGGGATTCTTTTGAAGTAGGAAATCTTGGACTGAATCTGCTGACTTTCCGGGTTGACCCAATCATACTCGAAAGCACCGCCGCCGCTGGCTTTAGTCATTTCGATCATTTGCTGAACGACTAACTTACCGTCCGGGCTGCGTATGTCATTTAGGTTGGTGCCAGGCAAATTTAGTGGCACCGAATTAACCAAGTTATTACCCTCGAAGTCGTAGATAAAGACATACACATCTCCATCCTGAAAGGGGTTGTCAGGCTGTTTTAAATCCTCCAACGCCTGCTCCAATCCAACCGCCTCAACATGAGCCAGGGCTTTGCCGACTAGGCTAATAGCGGTTTTTTTGGCACTGGCTTCATCAGCCCAGGTGCTGCTACTGATGATGACTAAACCAAGCAACAGCAGAGTGCTGTAGGTCGCTTTCAAATAATTCATGATGATCCCCTAAATCTGCCGGCTAGGCCTGTTCTAATACGCCGCGAACCGCGCGCGCCAAGTCTTGTTGTTGAAACGGTTTATCCAACATGCGGCAACCCAGCAACGCTCGCTCTTGAGCCGCTTTATCCGGATAGCCGGACATACCGAGCACTCGGATGCCCGGATGCCGATGTTGCGCTACGCGGAGCAAGTCGTGACCACTGATGCGTCCGGGAATGACTAGATCCGATAACAATAAGTCGATGGTTCGGTCGGCTGCCAGGATGTCCAATGCTGCTTGACCGTCTGCGGCTTCGCGCACCGTATAACCTAAATCGTCCAACACGCGGTGGATAAACTGTCGCACCTCCGCATCATCTTCGACCAGCAGAATGGTTTCATCGCCCTCCGGTTGGCCGTCGTCGGTTTTCGGTTCCGGCATTGTATCGATAGCCGTGGCGGACGTGCGGGGTAAATAAATTTCCACCGCCGTACCGTTCCCTGGCTGGCTTTGAATGCGCACATGGCCACCGGATTGCTTAACGAAGCCGTACACCATGCTGAGACCCAACCCGGTACCCGCACCCGGATCTTTAGTGCTGAAAAAAGGTTCGAAAGCGTGTTCTGCCACCTCGGGTGACATGCCAACGCCGGTATCAGTCACAGTTAACAAAACATAGTCGCCCGGACTCGCATCAAGATCGGTTTGGTCCGGGTCAAGTGTGACATTGCCGCCTCGGATGGTCAGTTTTCCACCGGTCGGCATTGCATCGCGGGCATTAATGGCCAAATTCAACAGAGCGTTCATCAGTTGATTGGGATCGGCCAGGATATTCCAAACTTCCTCGGCAATATGCGTTTCGATGCTAATCGTCTCGCCTAAGGTGCGGCGGAGAAAATCCACCAATTCGGACGCCTGCCAAGCCAATGACAGCACTTTGGGTTTTAAACTTTGCTGACGCGAGAACGCCAACAGGCGGCGAATCAATTCAGCCCCGCAGCGCGCCGCATTCATCGCCGTCTGGATCGCTTTCAACCACTCAGTCATCGCCTCGTGGTCTTTCTCAAGATGCTTTTTGAGAAAGGCGAGACTGCCCATTACCAGAGTGAGCAAATTATTGAAGTCGTGTGCGATGCCGCCGGTCAACTGGCCGATGGACTCCATCCGTTGGACCCGGTTCAAGGCACGTTGAGCATGCTGGTATTCAGTCATGTCCTGACCCAGCATAAAAAACCCCAACACCTGGCCGTGATCGCTGTAGTGGGGAATAAACGAGGAACACACTTCTAGCGTACCACCGGCAACCGTGGTGATCTGATACTCGACACTCCCTTCTGTGCCCTGCAGCGCTGCTTGCACATGGTCCTGCAGTTGGGCGTAAAGTATATCCCCGACAATTTCCTGAAACGGTCGCCCGATCATAGCCGTTGGTGCAACACCAAACCAATCCTGGTGTTTTTTATTAGCAAACCCGTACCGCAGGGCCGAATCGACATAAGCGATTAAGGCAGGTACGGCATCGGCAATGGAGCGTATCCAGTTCTCGCTATCGCGTAGGGCGGCGGCAGTTTGTTTGTGAGAGGCGACTTCGGCGGCTAGCTGAGTATTCAGCGTTTTGAGTTCTGCGGTGCGTTCCGCGACCCGCGTCTCCAAGCGGGAACGGCTGTCCTGGAGTTCGATCTCGGCCTGTTTTCGCAGCGTGATGTCCGTATACAAGGTGATAAATCCGCCTTCGGCAATGGGATTGCCACAAATTTCCAATACAGTGCCATCGGGGCGGGTTCGTTCAAAACGGTGCGGTTTAAAGAACTCAGCTAACTTCAGGCGTTCTGCCAATTGGACCTGGGCATCTCCCGGACCGTATTCACCACGTCCGACGTTGTAGCTGATCAGTGCCCCAAATGGGGTGCCGACCCGGACCAGTTCGGGGGGAAACCCCAGTAATTCCAGAAAGCGTTGATTCCAGGCCACGAGGCGCAGTTGTCGATCAAAAATCGTATACCCCTGCTCTAAATGTTCCAACGCGGACAGCGTCAGAGACCAGCGTTCGGTCATCGCCAACTCGCCGGTTTCAGAGGTTGGGGTACGCTCTTGTTCGGACATGATCAACCCGTCCTCCTAAGTTCACTCCGCATAACACATTATGGTAGTCTTAAAATTTATAAGGCTATTATCCTGCTGACTAGGACTGGAATCCAGCAGCTATTCCTGTTAACCAGCAAATCATATTTATGAATATGGTCATGCCGCAGACCTCAAGGAGCTTCCGGTGAGTCCTCTTAGCAGTGATCGCGATCGGCGACGCCATGCCAGAATTAAAGCGCCTATCGCCTGCCACTCGAAACGTTTGGAGTCCGAACACTCTCAGTCGTTGGATATCAGCTTAAGTGGCATACGAGTCTATAGCGATAACCCATTAAACACAGGAGAGGAATTAGAGATACAATTGGATCTGCCCGATAAGCAACGCGTGAAATGCCGGGCAACAGTCATGTGGGTAAAACCGTTAGCTAAAGCAGACCTCGCTCGTTATGAAGTCGGCTTGCAATTTATCGATCTTTCCGCCAATCACTTGCTGATGCTGGCCTATCAAATCAAGCGCATTTCGTTGGTCTAAAAATCGTCTAGCCTGCCATAGTCACTAAGCCGCGAAATAGCAAATCCGGTTCCTGTTGATAATTATTTTGTAAATACGGTAATACCGTCTCCGCTCCACCGCCAGTCAACAGACGACAAAACGTTTCATCCGTAGTGGACTCCATGCGCGAGGTAATCCCATCAATGGCAGCGGCTACAGCATATGCTACCCCACCCGAAACACAGTCCTGAGTTGAATTACCGAACAACGCTACTTCGCCGGTTGCGGCAGGGATCTGCCGAGTATCGCGATACAACGCTTCGCGCATCAACTGTGCCCCGGGGAAAATCACTCCGCCTAAATGACGGCCATCAGTGGCTAGGGCATCAATGGTAATTGCCGTACCGCAATCGACCACACAACAGGGCTGGGTAACGCGCGCTCTCGCCCCGATCATGGCTACCCACCGATCAACCCCCATCTGGGCAGGGTTAGGATAGGCGTTACGCACCCCGAAACTGGCGGCTTCGCTCGTCACAAACTGCACGGACAACGCCCAGGTCCGTTCAATCCATTCACTAAGCACTGCGGCCATCTGCGCACCGGCCACATTGGCGACAAGCACCCGCGCCGGTCGCTGCAAATCGCCCCACAAACGCTCCGCTAAAGTTTCCCGGTCAAGTTCCCTATGGAACAACGCACCTCGTCGCGTGAAACAGTCGTTTTCCCACACCACCCACTTAATCCGTGAGTTGCCGACATCCACCAGCAGCATCATTCGTCAACTCTGAGGCTGATCTCACCGGCTAGGAATCGCTGCATGCCGTTCCCCGTATCCACCAGCAATGCACCGGAGTCATCGACACCCCGGGCGATGCCGGTAATCGTACTATTGGGACAATGGAGGCTAATCCGTTGGCCCGCAACCTGATCGAACTGTTGCCATTGTCGGCTGATGCCGGGAAAGCCGGTCTGTTCGAAACCGGCAAACGCAGCCACCAATTCATTGACGATCTGCGCAACGAGTTGATTGCGGGAAACCCGACCCGGCCCCAGAATACCGCGCAGATCGATCCACGGCTGATCAATCGCACTGTCTGCACTGGGCGGCATCGCCACATTGATTCCCACCCCGGCAACGACCTGGCAAGGACCGGTGGATTCACCATCGAATTCCAGCAAAATCCCACCTAATTTAAGCCATCGCCACAGCAAATCGTTGGGCCATTTCAAACCCACTTCTGCGACTCCCAGCTGACGTAGTGCGCGTGCTACGGCGACTCCTGTTGCCAAACTCAAGCCGCTCAGCGCAGCCGGGCCTACGGAAAACCGCCACAGCAGGGATAAATACACATTGGCGGCAAACGGCGATACCCAAGCCCGACCGCGTCGTCCACGGCCCGCTAACTGTAACTCGGCGCAACAGACTGTACCGCTCGGCGCACCGCATTTAGCTTGATCAAGTAGGTGGGTGCTGGTCGAATCGAGGCAGGAATGAATGTCGACTGCCGCTATGAATCGTCGGGTTTCTTGGGTAAACGCAGCGGAAATACGAGCTTGTTCAAGAAATTCGATAGGTTCGGCCAGGCGATAACCACGCCCACGCACCGCGAAAACCGTAATACCCTTGTCTTCCAGGGCGCGAATCAGCTTCCATACCGCTGCCCGGCTGATCCCGCCTAGTTGTTGCGCGAGGGTTTCTCCTGAATGAAAAGCCCCATCATTAAGAATATCCAGCAACGCTCGTTCGCGTTCCACGTTTATGCCTTGCACTGTAAGTGGAGAATGACAAGGCCTCCAGAGAGGCTGTTGTCCTGATCTTGGGTCGGTCTAACCGGCGAGGATCACGGAAAAGAAACTGAGTACGCCGGTGATGGCGAGTACGATGATGATCAACAAAGCGAAGTTCTGAAAAGTGAGCATGGGATCTCCCTCCTTACCCCTGAGTATGGGGTAAGCCTAATTCATTTATCTTCTTTTACCAAGGACTTATCTGGTTTCCCTGCAGGGCAACGATGCGGAATACGCGGATCATCGTCATCCATGAGGATACGGTGAGCGGGTCCTTCCAGATCATCGAACTGCCCGGTTTTAACCGCCCAGACGAATGCCCACACGATTATCCCAATGAACCCTAACGTGATGGGGAGCAGCAGGAGCAGAATTTTCATGGGGTCTGTTGCACCCTATCACCAACCTCGCGTCTCATCGACTTCAACCGCAATGCGTTACCGACTACCAGCAGGGAACTCAGCGACATGCCCAAAGCAGCAGCCCACGGAACAATCCATCCCGTTGCCGCGAGCGGAGTCGCTAATGCATTATAGCCGATCGCCCAGCTTAGGTTTTGACGAATAATGTTTACTGTGCGCCGCGCTACGCTGATCCCTTGGCTCAAGGCATCCAGTCTCCCCGACAGCAGAATCATGTCAGCTGCAGCATGCGCCAATTGGGTACCTGTACCCATGGCGATGGACACTGTTGCTGCAGCTAGCACGGGCGCATCGTTGATGCCGTCGCCGATCATGGCAACTACTGCGCCCTCGCTTTGCAATGCGTGCAGACGTGCCAATTTGTCCGCTGGCATGAGCCCAGCTTCGGCCTGATCAATACCAAGCTGTCCAGCAATTGTGCGTACTGTCTCGGCTCGATCTCCGCTCAGCAGCATGACCCGGAGACCCATAGCCTGCAATGCCGTCACCACCGCACCGGCATCCGGACGCAGCGTATCGGCCAATTCAAACCAAGCCAGTACGCCTTGTGCATCGCCTAATGCGACCCGAGTGGCAGTCGATTTATCAGTTGCGCTCTCTACCAACGGCGTAGCACTGAGCTGGGCGACAAAATCCGCGCGGCCCAACCGATAACGCGCACCATCTACCCAGCCTTCCACCCCTGCACCAGGCGTATTTTTCACCTGCTCGGCACGCAGCGTACCTTGAGCCGCTTTGCGCAAGGTTTGCGCGACCGGATGTTCGGAACCACGTTCCAGTGCCGCCGCCAACTCTAAGCAACGTTGCGAATCCAGCGCACCGACCGATTCCACAGCGATCAATTGCAATTGCCCTAGCGTCAGGGTGCCGGTTTTATCAAAAACGACATGAGTAACACGCGCCAAGGTCTCTAGTGCATGAGCACGAGTTGCCAACAATCCGCATTGCGTGAGATAGGCGGTGGCTGCGGTCAGGGCCGTCGGCGTAGCCAGAGACAGCGCACAGGGACAGGTGACTACCAGCACGGCTAAGGTAATGGGAAAGGCAACGGCAGGATCGTGTAACCCCCACCATACGGCCACGGCAGTAGCAATCAGCAACACACCGCCGACAAACCAACCGGCAACCCGATCAGCCAGTTGTGCCAGTGGCGGTTTAGTGCCGGCTGCGCGTTCGGTGAGGCTGACGATAGTAGACAGCACCGTTTCGGCACCAACCTTGTCGATTTCCATCACCAGCGGGCTCTCCACATTGAGCGAACCACCGATGAGTGTCGCGCCCACCGATTTGGGCAATGGCAAGCTTTCACCGGTCAATAACGACTCATCAACACTACTGATGCCTTCGACCACTCGGCCATCGGCGGGAACCGTCGCACCGGGACGGATTAATACCCGCTCCCCCGGCAGTAACTCGGCTACGGCGACCGTTTCCTGTGCATCGCCATCGCCTAGCCGCACCGCCGTGGCAGGCAACATGCGCACTTGCTGCTCGGCGACACGACCGGCGCGCTGACGGACCTGCATTTCCAGAAAACGACTGCCCAGCAACAGAAAAGTAAACATGGTGACCGAATCGAAATACACCTCTCCCGCACCGTACCAAGTATGCCAAGCACTAGCGCAAAACGCGCTAGCGATGGCGATGGAGACCGGCACATCCATGCCCAACTGCCGACGACGTAACCCTCGCCACGCGGCGGCAAAAAAGGGCCGGGCGGAATACAGCAACACCGGCAGGGTGATCACTAGGCTGATCCAACGCAGCAACTGGCGGCTGTCTGCATCCATGCCGTAGTAATCGCCGAAATACATCGCCAAGGCTAACATCATGACTTGCATCGCCCCCACGCCGGCTACCGCTACCCGTCGCAATGCACCGGCCCGTTCCCGCTCATAGACGGCTTGTTGGCGATCATGATCGAACGGATAGGCGCGGTAACCGATAGCGGTTATCGCGGCCAGGATGTCGCTCAGCCGAATCTCACGCTCGTCCCATTCGAGATAGGCGCGTTGGGTGGAGTAATTGATGCGGAACGTGTGTACCCCCGGCAGAGCACCGACATGGCGTTCATTCAACCACACGCAGGCGGCGCAAACGATTCCTTCCAGTATCAGCGACGCCGAACGCAGGTGGGCGGCTTCGCTACGGACAAAACTGTTTTGAATCGCAGGCCGATCATAAACACGCAGCTCGTCCAGCGCCTGCACCAAGGACTCATCGGCTTGCCGGGCGGGTTCGGTGCGATGTCGATAGAAATCCGCTAATCCCGCAGCGACAATAGCCTTCGCGACCGCTTGGCAACCCGGACAACAAAACCAGCATTCCTGATCGTCAATCCGGGCGACATAACGGGTATTCGCCGCCACCGGCAAACCGCAGTGGAAACACGTTGCTGCGGGAGAAGCTGCTGGAACCGGTTCGGTTAGGGAAGACGCATAGGCCATTATCGCGTCAAGGAGCAGCTATTGTGGTCGTTGCCCGGATTTCATGCCGTTCGTCTGCCTTATCCACATGCAGTACCAAATCCCAGCGACCGGCAGCGGGCAGCTGCAAATCGACCAGATAGACACCCGCTTCGGTCTCGTGCATGGCGAACGTTGTATCCTGTGCACTGTTAGCAGGACGCAGAAAACGGCCGTGGATTTCGGCGTCCGTCACCGGCTCACCGTTGCGGGTGCGGACAACTATCTTGAACGTGGCGGGCTGGCCCAGCACCGGTCGTTGCAACCAACCTCTTTGCACACGCCAGCCTCGTTCCTCCTGACGTCGCCGTTGCGCCAGATAATCGTTGAACAGCGCCTCTTTCTCTTGGAAATCATGGGAAATTTCCCCCGGAAAAAACGAGGTCACTGGGCTCTCCCGGGCGGGCAATAAGTGTTGGCTGAGTTGTGGTGAAAGCCCGCGTTGGGCGAGTACGATAAATACCGCATTGACCGCCGCCAGGGTGACGAAAAAGCCGATCAGCAGCGCCGGTCCCCAATGCCAACGGGTCCGAGCATCGGATTGAGTACCGGATTGCCCACGCAACCCCAGAAATAACCCGCAACCATAGGAGGCCAGCAGATACAAGGCTAGATGAATCGCCACGATGTCACCGCCCGGCCAGCGCCCTATTACCAGCGACAGATAAACCGTCACGGCGATCAAGGCCACGACCAATGCGCTGCGCAAGGCGCTCCAGCCGCCCCAATAGAATAACCCAGCGTTGGCAGCGACGATCAGCACCACTCCAGTGGCGAGGCTCGCAAGCATGTCGACCATCGTTTAATCCGGTGAGTAAAACAACGTAGTCTGTCTGACCGGTTCGAGGTCTGCGCCGTGCAATGGTGTGATCACAAAATCAAAATGGCGCTGATTCTCGCCCTCGGCCTGAGGCGGCACGCGGACTCGGGCCACAATACGTAATCGCTGCTGAGGTTCCAAAGCCACCGTATCATCCAATCCTTCCAGATATAGCTCCGCCCCAGCCAACTTGTCCAAACTGATTTGGAACGCCGCCGGCTCCAGTACTTTATTGTTGAACTTGATTTCATAGGTGTTCTGAATACGCCCATCGGACAGGGTGACGAACAACGGTTGGCGGATCTGCTCCACGGTGGCGGTATAAGGCGCTTGAGTCGAAATACTCCAGATCAGTGCAGCAATGGCGGCGCACAGCACCACTCCGTAGCCCAACACCTTGGGTTTGAGAATTCGGGATTCCTTACCGTTTTGGGTGTTTTCCGAGGTGTAATTGATCAAGCCGCGTGGCCAATGCAGCTGATCCATGATGTTGTCACAGGCATCAATACACAGTGCGCAGGAAATGCACTGCAGTTGCAGACCGTTGCGGATATCGATACCAACCGGGCAAACCTGCACGCAATAGCCACAATCGATGCAATCACCGAAACCAGCGGCTTGACGCTCCTCACGTTGTTTAAGCTCCCGAGTCAATTTTTCCCGTCCTTTGGCACCTTCGCCACGGCGTTCGTCATAGGCCACGATCAAAGTGTCTTTGTCGAACATGGCACTCTGAAAACGCGCATAGGGACACATGTAGGTGCAGACTTGTTCGCGCGCCAGACCTGCCATCACAAACGTGGTGGCGGTTAGAAACAAGGTGGTGGCATAGGCTGAAAACGGTGCCTGGCCGATGAAAAATTGTCCGATCAAGCTGGGTGCGTCACCCCAATACAGAACGAAAGTTAATCCAGTCCAAAAAGCCGTCAGCAACCACAAACCCCAGGTGGCGGTCATTTTGAGCACTTTCTCACCGTTCCAGGGGGCAGCACCTAACCGGATACGAGCCGGTCGTTCACCTTGGACGAAGCGTTCGATCAAAATAAACACATCGGTCCACAAGGTTTGAAAACAGAAGTAACCGCAAAATACCCGCCCGGCGATACCGGTAACAAAAAACAGCAGCATGGCGGCAATCACTAATAAACCACCCAGCCAAATCATATCCTGAGCTTCGATAGCCAGATCGAACACATAGAAATGGCGATTGGGTATATCGAATAGCACTGCTTGATTGGGCACATTGGGGCGCTCCCAGCGGACCCAAGGCAGAAGAAAATAGACACCGTAGGCTAACGCTAAGGCGACGTATTTTAAATTGCGGAAACGCCCCTTGACGGTGCGCGGATAGATGGGGATTCGCTTCTGATAGAGGGTGGACTGCTCGGCAAGTTCAGACATGATTGATCCCGTCGTAAATGGGTAAGACCATTATACCGGATGCGCCTGACCGAGTGGGCCAGAATCAAGTTTGATTAACTGCCAAGTGCCATTAAAAGCGCAAAGTGAGATAGACACAGCCTTGCATGTCATGCCGCTCCAATGTACGCTTTAAAAGCGTACAAATAACTGGATAGCGACAATGCCTCAGACTCCTATAACTACAAATGACCGCATGTCCTTGCGGATTGGGTCGGAAGAAAAGTCATTGCTGATACGTGCAGCGGCCTTACAGCATACTAATTTAACCGAATTCGTAACGCGTACTGTCGTTTCCGCGGCACGAGAGGTCATTAAGCAAAGCGAACGCCTTGAGCTCACCGAAAAGGATAGCTTGCATGTCTTAAACCTTTTGGAGGAACCTCCGGCGCCCAATGACAAACTCATGGCCGCTGCCTTTCTGTTGCCTAAGTCCGGATGACACCGCTTCGTTGGCGCGAGGAACCGATTGCGAAGCATCACGATCGGACTGCTTTCGATTGCGGAGACAACGATCTGAACGAATTCCTCCAGCGTCATGCGCGCCAAAGCCATGAAAAAGGTGGCGCAAAGACCTTTCTGGCTATGGATAACAGTGATAGCCGGATTCTCGGTTTTTATAGCGTAAGCCCTGCCTCTGTGGCGTATGCACGCACGCCAAACATAGTAAAACGTGGACTGGCTCGCCATGACGTACCGGTATTTAGACTCAGCCGGTTGGCTGTGAACCGTGTGAATCAAGGGCAAGGTTTAGGCGGCCAACTATTACTCGCCGCCGGTCGCCGTTGCCTGCTTGTGGCTATGCAGGCAGGCGGTGTGGCGCTTCTGATTGATGCTAAGAATGCACGCGTGGCCGATTGGTATGCGGGATATGGTGCCGTACCGTTAATAGATGCCCCGCTCTCGCTACTGTTGCCCTTTAAAACTATCCATGCTGCCCTCAGCGCTGCCGGTAAGCTGTGAAAGCGGTACGATAGCACTCTAATCAACATCCGCCTCACAAGTTATGCTTCTATGCGGCATTGTTTGTACGGTACAGGATGGGTGTGGCGAAACCCATCAAGAAAGCCCAATGGTGGGATACGCTGACGCTTTCTCACCCTACAGTGCACAATAGTTTGACCCCCTGCACTGGAGATTTTTGTTACTCTAACGACCTTGTATCTTGCCAAAACAGTTGGTAGAGGTATTTCCGATGCACGTTAACATTGCCGATGACCTTGCCCAAGGTCGCCCCGAGAGCGAGTTGGAAAAAGCAGTGCGGGAAGGTCTTCTGCTGCATGATTATCTGAATGCAACGATCAGTCTCGGACGGTTCGCCGAGCTCATGGGCGTCAGCTATACCGAAAAGACTGGCTACATCGCCACGGTATTGCCACGTTGCGGCACTTTCACGAAGCGACGCTCGAAGCAGCCGATGAGATGCATTATCGGCAAGTCACCGCGGAGCTCGGCGTCGAACACGAACCATGAAGGTCGTTTGCGACTCCTCTGTTCTGATCAAGCTGCAAATGGGTGAGGTCATTGACTGTCTGGGACAGTTGTTTGAAAGGGTGTTGATTCCTACAGCTGTCCAACAAAAATGCCAAGACCCTGAGACAAAAGCCGCTCTGCAAAAGTCTTTTTTCGAGGTACATGCTGTTACCCGAATGATGCTTATTGCCGGTATTGGTCGGGGAGAGTTGGAAGCGATTAGCTTAGCGGTGGAACTGGGGATTAAACTATTAATCGTCGATGACGAAAAAGCTTTTCGCCGTGCTGTTGATAAAGGTTTCAGGGCTGTTCAATGCTAGAAGAGCCCTGGTTGTTTCGCCTAGCCAAAATGCAGTGTGGCTGAAACGATGCATGAACGCTAGGCGGCGCACACTTCGCACCTCTGATTCCTCTGTGCCTATACCGCTTTCCCAAACTGCTCCCGCATTTCCCGCTTGAGTACCTTGCCCGCCACATTACGGGGAAATGCGTCCATCACCAGCACCGCGCTGAGTCGCTGATACTTGGCAGCTACCCGACTGTTGGTCCATTCCTTGAGTTCAGCCGCAGTCACTTCACAACCCGCTCTCAGGGTGACGGCGGCGACCGGCGTCTCGCCCCATTTATCATCAGGCAGCCCGAATACGGCGACTTCGGTGACATCTGGATGGCGGATTACCACCTCTTCAATATCCTTGGGATAGACGTTCACGCCGCCGGTGATGATCATGTCTTTGATACGATCTACCAGGTATAAATAACCCTCTTCGTCGAGATAACCGGCATCTCCGGTGTGCAGCCAACCGTCGATGATGGCTTTCTCGGTCAGATCCGGGCGTTTGTAATAGCCCGTCGTCAGTAACGGGCTTCTGCCGCAAATCTCGCCGATTTCGCCCGGTTGGCAATCCCGCCCCTGCTCGTCGAGGATGCAGATTTCCCAGAAGGGCAGCGGCGCGCCCACAGAACCTGCTTTGCGCAGCGCGTCGTGTTTGTCGAGTACGGTACCGCAGCCCTCAGTCAAGCCGTACAGTTCGTAAAATCGGCCCGGCAGCACCTCGTTCAGCCGCTGCTTGTACTCCATATGCAAGGGCGCACCGACGTTTTGCACCATCTCCAGCGATTCCATTGCCTGAGGATCAAAGTTGGGACTGTTCAGCACGGCGACGATCTGGGTGGGCACCATGATGATATGGGTCACCTTCTCCTGCTTGATGTCGCGGATGACCGCTTCGGCGTCAAAGACCTGGTGCAAAATGTAGGTGCAGCCATAGAACATCCAGGCCATCAGATCGACCATCGCGCCGTTGAAGACGATGGACCCGGCATGCAGCACCACGCTTTCCGGGGTCATCCGCCAAGCCGCACCGAACAGAGTGCAATACATGGCGCGCACGTAATGAGTGTGCATGATGCCCTTGGGTGCGCCGGTAGTGCCGCTGGAATACATGATGTTGTACAGATCGTCGCCCTTGAGATCAGCATCGGACGGGTTATCTTCAGCAGCATTCGCGATCCAGTCGGCGTAGCTCTGGAAACCCGGCTGGTGCGCGGTATCCCCAACCAGAATATAGCGGTCGGCTTGGATGGCGGGCAAATCACCGCGAATCCGTTCGAAGTTACCCGCAAATGCTGCGTCCGCCACTACCAGCGCGGTATCTGAATCACGCAGCACAGTGGCCAGCCCGTTGTCTTGCAATAACGGACTGCACGGCACGATCACGATGCCGGTCTTGGCCGCCGCCCAATAGGCCGCCATCATTTCCAGACAGTTGGGCAGCACGGTCGCCAGCTTGTCGCCCTTGCGCAAACCGCTGTTCAACAGGGCATTGGCTAGTTTATTGACGTAGGTGTTGAATTGCCGATAGGTGAAGCGTTGCTCGCCGATCACTAAAGCTAGGTGATCGGGCCGATACTGGGCGTGGCGGGGCAAAAGCGTACCAATGTTCATGAGCACCTCTGAGTTAGCGGGAATCAGGGCTTACGTCGCTCGTGTCAGAGGACGCCGTGAATACGTCCCTGTAGGCTTGACGACGGCTATCCAGGCCGTCGACACCTCTTGAACGAGCGACGCAAGCCCTGCCTTTCTTACTACAGCTCGTTTGGCAGACGGTCGAGAAACGCCGCCACCGCTGCGTTGAATTCCGTGGGTTTTTCCAAGGGCAGGGCATGACGCGAGTCGGGGATAACGACGAGTTCTGCTTGCGGCATCAATGCAACATAGGCTTCTTTGAGTTCTACCGGCGCATAGTCCAGATCGGCGGAGATCACTAAGGTCGGCTGAGCAATCCCAGGCAGATGCGTACTCACGTTCCAGCCGAAAATCGCTTTCAGCGCGGCTAGATAAGCGCGTTTATCGTTTTTTGCCACTCGTTCGCAGAAGGTTTGCCGCAAGTGTTCCTGCTCAGGTTTGGGAAACAGCCGTTTGGCAAGCACCTGGCCCATCTTGCGCATCCCTAGAAGATTAATGATCAGTAGACGCTGATACAGCGGCAGGCGTTGTTTCCAGGTGTCAGCGGGCACCGCCGGTCCGCTGTTGACGATCACTAGGCTATCGACTCGCTGCGGAACATCGACCGCGAGTTGAAAGGCAATCATGCCGCCCAGCGAAAGCCCCACCACATGTGCCGAAGCAATGCCGAGCGCGTCCAGCAAAGCCAAAACATCCTCAGCAAACAAGGGAATGCTGTAAGGGCCGGGCGGTTTGTCGGAGCGGCCATGGCCGCGCACATCAAAGCTGATGACTTGAAAGCGTTGCGCAAAAAAGGCCACCTGCTGTTCCCAATCTTCGGTGCAAGACCCTAGGCCATGAATGAACAGCAGGGGGTGTCCTTGACCGGTGATTTCATAATACAGTTCGATGTCGCCACTACGTTGTTTAGGCATGATGCTTTGCTCGGTCGGGGCGGTTATTTCCTTCTAAGCCGCCCACCAAACCTTAATAGGTGATAACGAGCCCGATTCAGGCATGGCCGTACTTTTTCTTAACCAAAAACTGATAAACCACCTTTGCAACCTCTTCGCCTTGAGTAAGCAAGAATAAATGCCCACAGTCGAAGATATGCAGGATGGAATCCGGGATCTGCCGCGCCATGAATTTGGCGTTGATCAGAGGCACGATTGGATCGTCCCTGCCGGCCAGAACCAGGGTCGGTTGCGTCAGTCGGTGTAGCCAATGGACGCTGGTCCAGCCCCACATGGCGAATACTTGCCAGAAATAGCTGCGGATACCACTGCCCATAATTTGGTTAACATGCCGGGCAGCTGCTTCCGGGTCGTTGCGTAGCGTGCCGCCGTAAATTTTCGGGGCGATGGCGGTCATGTAAGCCGGTTGCAGATAACGCCTTGGCGTCATCATCTTGAACAGCACGGTCGGTTTGCCGGGCACCATCAGCGCGCCGGTGGCGGTCGCCGCCAGAATCAACCGGTGACACCGGCGGGGATAGGTGCGGGCGAATTGCTGAGCCAAAGCACCACCCCAAGACACCCCCAACACGTCGACTTGTTGATGGCCGAGTCGATCCAACATACGCGCCACCAGTTTAGCCAAGCCCGGCATCCGATAAGGCAATGCCGGGGTAGGGGAACCGCCTACACCCGGCGCATCGAAGGCGATGACGTGCAGCTCCGGGTCGAGTTTTTCGATAAACGGCGTCAACAACTCCAGATTGGCACCGATGCCATTCATGATTAACAACGGAATGCGATCGCTGGTGCCGGGGCGGATGGCGACTCGTAAAGGAGTGCCGTAAACATCGATCACCTTGACCTGCTCGTCGGCGAACAGCTCGGGATCGTCCAGGATGGTGTTGGTATTACTGCTCATGGCGATTACTCATAGACATAAGTACCAGGGGCCGGTGCGAGTGGGGGATGATGGATATTGCCCAACTCAGCGGGTGCCTTCTTCTGGGACCCGGAACGTTTGCGTATCCAGAGCCGCCAGTGTTCCCACCAACTGCCCTGATGCTCGGTAGCCCCTGAGAGCCAGACGTCAGGATCTTGCGGTCGCTGGGTGTTGGTGAAAAAAATATTTTTGGGGTTGCCAGGCGTCACTAACATGCTCTGAATATGGCCGCCACTGCTGAGTACGAATTCCTTTGCTCCGCTGAGAAAGTCCAGCGACTCATAACAGGCCCGCCAAGGGGTGATATGGTCAGTCAGCCCGGCCATGGCGAAGACATCACAATCGATCTTCGCTAATTCAATGGGGGTATCCAGCAGTTCCAACCGGCCTCGGACCAGATTGTTGGTTTCGATCACCGTCAGCAGGTCATTATGAAATTGTGCGGGTAGCCGGGTGGTATCTGCGTTCCAGAACAGTACGTCGAACACCGGTGGCGGATTGCCCAGCAGATAATTATTGATCCAGTAATTCCAGACCAAATCATTAGGGCGCAACCAAGCGAATACTTGCGCCATCTCGGAGCCTTCCAGCACGCCGTGCTTGGCGGAGTGTTTCTTAGCGGCAGCGATGGTACTCGGATTGGCGAACATTCCCAATTGGGTCTCGGCGCTCATGTCGAACAGCGTCACCATCAAGGTCAGCGCGTTGACCTTAGGTTTGTTGCGAGCCGCCAAGTGCGCAAGCAAAGTGGTTACTGTGATACCACCGGCACAGCCGCCAAGCACATTACAATCGGGACTAGCAGTGATCTCGCACAGCGCATCAATGGCCTCGTCTAACGCTTGGATATAGGTTTCCAAACCCCAGTCCCACTGGTCCGGGGTCGGGTTGCGCCAACTGATGGCGAATACCTGTAACCCCTGCT
>JAZBPA010000270.1:0-5105 GCA_036351435.1 Candidatus Competibacteraceae bacterium | reverse complement strand
TTATTCGATGATCTTGTTGATGGGCAATTCGATAATGCCCCGGGCGCCTGCTTCGTAAAGATCGGGAATTAATGCCCGCACCTGTTTTTCTTCCACTACAGTGCTGAGATCCACCCACTCCGGATCGGACAGAGTCGAGACTGTCGGCGTCGCAAGCGCAGGTAGGATCTTCAATACGACTTCCACACGGTCACGCGGCACATTCATCGCCAACAATACCCGGGTTGCGGCGGCAATAGCGCCTCTAAGCAACATAAGTAGGCGTTCGATTTTACCTCGTTTCCATGGGTCTTCAAGCGCGCTGTGGTTAGCGAGAAAGCGAGGAGTGCTTTCCAACACGACGTGCATGATTTTGAGATTGTTTGCCCGCAGGCTGGAACCGGTTTCTGAAACATCCACAATGGCATCCGCCAGTACAGGCGGTTTGACCTCGGTGGCTCCCCAGGAGAATTCCACGCTGGCGTTGACGCCGTGCTCGGCTAGAAAGCGCTTGGTCATACCGACGGCTTCAGTGGCGATACGTTTGCCTTCCAGGTCCTTAACTGAGTTGAACGGCGAGCCTTCTTTCGAAGCCATCACCCAACGCACTGTGCCATAGTTGGGCCAGGGGGCTTGCAGATCGGCGAGTTCCGCCACATCAGCACCAGTCTCCAGCAGCCAATCTAACCCAGTTATGGCGCAGTCCAGAATGCCTCTATCGACATAATGTGCCATTTCTTGCGGACGAATCAGGATACATTCGATTTCCGGATCATCAATGCTTGGGTAATAGGAACGCCCCGTGATCCGCAGCGTATAGCCGGCTAGGGAGAATAACTTTTGGGTGGTTTCTTGCAAGCTGCCTTTGGGAATGCCAAGGCATAAGCGGGCTTCGTTGTCACTCATCTCTAAACGGAATCCTATTGATTTGTTGTGGGCACTCAGGGTGCACAAATCCGCCACAACATTCAATAGGAAAGGCTGAGTCCACCCATGATTGAATATTCGGACAGTGCGCCGAATTCGTCCTCGGCAGCTCCGGTTGCCCATTCTGCGACAGTAAATAACTCGCTGTAATCATTGAGTTCATAGGTCAATTGAGTGACCAACAGATTGGAACCGTCATCAAAATTCAGAATACCTCGTAAGATCAATTCCAGATCGTTTGTGATGAATGCATTGTTAAAGTACTGTACAAGTCCATAGTTGCGGCGAAATAGCGATAAATCGGGGCTGGTGTCCGCGAATGGGAAGAAACAAGTCCGTATTTCCTGATTATTGCAACCAGCTGAGTTATGGTAGTACTCCAAAGCCAAGGTGGAGCCATTGTCAAGGGTATACGTCCCACCGACTAACAGGTTCGATTCGCTTTCGTCATCTACGCTGCCTTCGATGTGGAGGAGCACAGCGTCTGATACTGTAACTCCCGCGAACAACCCGAACCGGGTCGGTCCTGATTCACGGTGAGATAAGATAATACTGCCGTAATGCCCGTCACCCGTATAATCGACTTTGGTCGCATAGGTGTTACGAAAATCCTCGAATAAATCTAATCGGCCCTCTCCTGTATTCGCAATCAGCGATGTTGTCCAAGTGGAATTAATAACCCAAATCGCTTTGCCGTAATCCAAGCCGGGTTCTTCGAGCCAAGGATTATTCCTACCATTGCTTGGGTTAAACGGGTTCGAAGGCGACAACAGAAAAGAGGGGCCCCATTGTAAATTTTCGCGTCCGTAGGATAGGAAAACCTGTTGGCCCAAGCGCAAGCGCGCCATCCACTCATTAATAAAAGCTTCTTCATCGGTATCGGTTGCACCGTCCAAAGGACCATCTTCCCAGCGTTCCCAGGTGACATTGAAACGAGGTTTGATGGCCAAGGTCAGATTTTCGTAGGCGAAACCCAAATCGGGGCGTAGTTCGCCGGTGCCTTGATAGCGACTGATGCCCAGCGCATTATCTGGATTTAACAGGGAGTCTTGAGGATTACGGGCGATGCCGTATATCAGACCTTGAATGCGGTAGGAAAACCCGTCGCCAAGCGTCGACCACCAACTGCCATTTGGGGACGTCTCGGGTTCCTCCGCAATGGCAAAGTTACAAACAAAAAGCAAAACTATTAGAGAGTAGTAACGGCGCATTGTCATTGGGCGATCAAATCCAGATTGAAGGTATGATCGGGAATATGACGCAAGACGGGATCGCTGAATGTAAGTACCGTGTTTTCATTTTTTAACAGTTCGCCTTGGATCACGATGCGTGAAATAAACGGTTTGCGTTCTCCATCTCGCTGTACTTGATTGTCGTATTCCATCCGCGCAGATTTGAATTTCTGCCCGGAAACGGTGAAATACTCTGCCTTAATACCAACTAATCGATCCTTATCGACCCAATATTTGATCTGATCGTAAGTCGCTTTGCTGTGTGTTGCCTTTAAATCGTAGACGAGACAAGGTACGCCGTCGACCTGTTCTTCACCGAGTGAGATTGATACGTAGTCGTTGGCGTAATTGGTCGTCGCCACATCCCCGTAAGAAGCCGTACCGATCAGTTTTTGCCGCTTAGAAATGGGAACGGGTTTGCTTAACCCTGGTTTATAGAACCACATATTGTCTTTGAACATGAGCAACCGATTTCCTCTGGAACGAGCTGGTTTTAGTGTCGTAGTCGCCACATCGAAACCTCTGGCTTGTACCTGTAGAGTCATTTCCTTTTCGCCTTTTGAATCGTCGGTTTGCATGTGCAGTTCCCATTCGACTCCAGACAGGTTGCCTCTGGCCTCGTCAGCTTCAGTCAGGACCTCTTTAGACGTCATGGTTGTAACGGAAGTCGCATAAAGTTGCGTAGGAGTAATAGTTATTACCAGCAACAGTAGCCAATGCCATCGTGCGTTATTAAACATGACCCAGGGCCTCAACAATATTGCGGCGCGCGACACGCCGTGCAGGAAAAATACCGGCGGCACAAGAGAGCACCGTTAATAATGTCATGCTTAGCCCAAGGTATTCGGGAACCACATACACCTCCAGAGGAATTGAGCGAGAGATTTGGGGCGGTGTCCAACTGAGTTCCAGGATGCTCAAAATCATCAAAGTTGCGGCGAATAACAACACGCCCAAGCCACAACCCGAGATACCCAATAGCGCACCCTCCAGACTGAACAGCGATACTACCCGATGTCGTTTGGTGCCAATGGCTCGCAATGTGCCGATCTCTCGGCTGCGTTCCAGGACCGCCATACTGACGGTATTTACTACGCTCATCACGATGATTACGGAGACGATCAGAAAAATAAACAAAAATAGAACTCGAAACATCCCTTCAACCTTGACATAAAATGGAGATAGCTCACGCCAAATATGAACATCAATCGCCAAACCATCAGCGCGCAGGATTGTTGCCAGGTTACTTCTGGTCTGCTCCAAATTATTGGCATCGGATAACAGCAAGTTAATTCGGCTTGCGCCATCGAAATCGTACAGCGTTTGCGCCAGAGTCAAAGGCATGACTACCCACTTGTCTTCCAGTAACTCCATCGGCGCATCGGGAATTTGGCGGATTTCGGCGTCAAGCGCATTGATCTGACCGTATACGGTAGGGGCCATTAAAATGGCCGGTGACCCGATTTCAATGCCGAGTTTTCCGCGTAATCCTTGGGCAATACCGATGCCATATTCCAATTCGTCTTGGAGCGGTTGCCCTTCGAAGAAGCTTAAACGCGCCATCAGCCCTCGGGCGTAACTCTTGAATTGTTGATGTTCCGAGGGTACCCGCGCCAGACCGACGAAAATGGTGGAGGTGTCGCCGTTGCTGATCATTCCGTTCAGTGTCATCACTTCTGCGACAGCAAGAACATTACTTTGTGCTTCGACAGCAGCGCGGATCTGACTGATTTCTTCGTTTTTCAGGAGAGTTTGGATCGGGTCTTCAGACCTGTCTTGATCGTGCGCTCCACTTTTAAAGATGGACAAGTGGCCATTACCCTCGACGTAGATAAACGATTCTCGCAAATTGGTGAAGATATAATCGGTGAACCCACCGAAGATATTAATTGCGGCAAAACCGACCCCGACAGCTAACATCGTGTAGATTGACCGACGGCGGTTGCGCAGTAGATTGCGAAATGCGAAGCGAAGCCAAACGATCACGGTGGTAGTAGACCGCTCTCATCAGTAATTACTAATCCATCACGCAGATGAATCTTGCGCTCAACTCGATCCAAGAGACGCTCGTCGTGGGTTGAGAACAAAAAAGTCGTGCCGTTTTGCCGATTCATATCCCGCATGATAGCGATAATGGCGCGGGCATTTTCCGTATCTAAATTCGCCGTCGGTTCGTCAGCGATGACCAACGATGGATCACCAATCAGCGCACGAGCAATCGCTACCCGCTGTTGCTGACCGCCAGATAACTCATCGGGACGATTCCGCGCGTGGGTTTCCAGTCCCAGGGTGGCTAGGAGATCCAGTCCCTTGTCGCGTAGTTTCTTCCCAGTGATCCCACGCAGTTGCAGCGGCAGTAAGACATTCTCAAGGGCCGTAAAAACTGGCACCAGATTAAAACTCTGGAACACGAAACCGATATGGTAGCTACGTAATTCACTGCGTTGATTGTCCGTCAGAGTGGATGTTGTGACGCCGCGAAATGAAACCGAACCTGCACTACAGTCGTCGATCAGCCCGGCTAAGTTACAAAACGTAGATTTACCGGAGCCCGAAGGCCCCCAAACTGCGACGAACTCACCCGTCCCAATCTGTAAATTGATACCGCGCAGGGCTTGTAGAGTAACAGCGCCTAAACGGTACCCTTTCTTGACATTGCAAAATTCGATGAGGCTCACTGGTTCTCTGGCCAAAACCGGTTATCGCGCACACCGGTCATGTGCAGACTGCCGCGAGTTGGCGGACAGTGTGTTCAATCTGTTCATGGGTATGCTTACTACTGAGGAAAAATCGCAAGCGTGCTGACTTTTCTTCCACGGCTGGATACACAATGGGCTGTACATTAACGCCGCGTTCAAATAAGGCGTTGGAGTATTGCGCTGCTTTGACTGAGTTACCGATCATAATCGGTATGATTGCATAGCCAGCGGAGCGTCCCGTGTTCAGCCCGACGGCTTGCGCTTGAGC
>JAZBPA010000269.1:0-2129 GCA_036351435.1 Candidatus Competibacteraceae bacterium | reverse complement strand
TAATTACGGATCCCCTCTATCTCACCCGCCTGGAATGCATCCCATACCTTCGCACCACTCATACCCATCTTGCCCGGAAACCCCAGCAGGGTAGCAATTTCATCCAGCTTCGCGTTAGCCCGCATCTGATAACCGGCCAACACATCCATAAGATCAGTATGACGCTCATGGTAACGGCTGAGATAGTTATTCCACATGAATTCACGATCATCGCTACCATTGTCCCAGTAACGTGGTGCCTGAATACCATGCAACAATGCCCGGTAATGCAACACCGGCAAATCGAAACCGCCACCATTCCACGACACCAGCGTCGGTGAAAACTTCTCGATGCCATAAAAAAAACGCTGCACCAGCTCCGACTCCGGAGTATCCGGCTCACCCAGCGACCAGACCCTGACCTGGTCTGCATGACGCATAACCACGGAGATCGCGCAGATGCGATGCAAGTGAAGAGGCAAAAACTCACTGCCGGTTTTCTGCTGGCGCAAGTGCAGCATAGCTTTGCCGGCATCTTCGTCAGAAAGGTCCGGAAAATCGTACAGACGCCGACCACTATCAACATCCGGAATGGTTTCGATGTCGAAAACAAAAACGTTATTCATAAAAAGCTGTTTATTCGGGAAACACGCCCGTTGAAAGATAGCGATCGCCACGATCACAAATAATCGCGACTATCACTGCATTTTCGACCTGCTTACTGAGCTGCAATGCAGCAGCCACTGCGCCGCCCGAGGAAACACCGCAGAAAATACCCTCACGAGAAGCCAGTGCCAGTGTCGTTTGCTCGGCCTCTTCCTGGCCTATATCCAATGTACAATCGACACGACTGGCTTCGAAAATTGTCGGCAAATATTCCTTCGGCCAACGGCGGATACCAGGGATCGAAGCACCTTCCATCGGTTGAACGCCCACGATCCGGATATCAGGATTCATTTCCTTGAGGTAGCGCGATGTCCCCATGATGGTGCCGGTGGTACCCATCGCACTGACAAAATGAGTAACGCGCCCCGCGGTATCCCGCCAGATCTCCGGACCGGTTCCTTCATAGTGGGCGCGCGGATTATCCGGGTTGGAGAACTGGTCAAGCACAGTACCCCTGCCCTCTGCCTCCATGGCCTTGGCAAGATCGCGCGCACCCTCCATGCTCTGCTCGCGCGTCACCATAATGATTTCGGCGCCAAAAGCCTTCATGACCTGACGGCGCTCGACACTCATGTTTTCCGGCATGATGAGCACCATGCGATAGCCTTTCATGGCCGCCGCCATTGCCAGCGCAATGCCGGTATTGCCACTGGTCGCCTCAATCAAGGTATCGCCGGGCTTTATTTCACCGCGTTCCTCAGCACACCTGATCATGCTTAGCGCAGGCCGGTCTTTTACCGAGCCGGCAGGATTATTGCCTTCCAGCTTGACCAGGATAGCGTTGCTGGTTTCCCCGGGCAGGCGTTTGAGGCACACCAGCGGGGTGTTGCCGACAAACTGCTCTATACTGGAAAAGCTCATAAAATCAATAACCTTTTTGTATAACACACGGGAAATTGGCCTATTGTAAAGCAAATTGTGGATTGAAATCAGGGATAACAGAAGCGACTTCTGAAAATTGACTGGACAGTAATCTATACACAGTACTGAACATATGGATCTATGTCAGGAATTCGTCACCCGCTAGAGTGTCCAACTATAAGTAATGATAAGCATGCACTGGCCTGGAGTATTTGCTGTGCTAGCCTTCCATTGTACTAATGGTTAATGTTTTAACTGACCTAATAGACATAGTCACCGGTAGCCCTGCTTTATGAGTGAAAATGGCGTTCCGACGCCCAGCCATCAGGATGATTCCGCTACAGGGAGGTCAGACGATGCTGCAGCCCACCGGCTGATACAGCAACTGGATCGTTTTCTCCATTTATTGAACATCACCCATGAAGGCGTTATTTGCGTCGATGACGCGTGCAATATTGTTGTATTCAACCAGGGCGCAGAAAAACTGTTCGGCTGCCAAAGCGCAGAGATTATCGGCAAGCCCGTTACCCTGCTGCTTTGCCGGCAGTTCCGGTCAGAAGCAAAGCACCGCCTGGCTGCCCTGACGCGTATTGCGCGTGAAAGCCATATGGGATTCCGGACTG
>JAZBPA010000268.1:0-4086 GCA_036351435.1 Candidatus Competibacteraceae bacterium | reverse complement strand
CTGAGCTTTTGGCCAGTTCCACGAAAGGATAGGCTTTGGTTTGATCGTTCAAGGTTAAGCCGATGACCCGCTCCTTGGGATGATAGCGTTTGTCCGAGTGCGCTACCGGGAAAAATAAAGTGCTGCTTTGCTCGTAGTCTGCATAAGGATTACGGTCGTAATTGCGCCGATGGCCGGTTTCTTGAGATAACACTTGGGTTTCAGGATACCTATCCCGCCAATTCCGCCAACTGGTATGCGAAGCCGGTACCATAGCCAATTCAGTACCTTTCATCGGTCCACTTACAGCTTGACGGGCGATTTGTGACCACAGTGATTCGGATTCTCGGTCGTAGAGCAGCACATCGCTGTTGTACAACAATCCTGAAACTCCAAAACTACGAACCTTCCCGTTCACCGTTGCCTCGAAGGCCATGCCCGTGCCACACAATGGGCAGAAGGTGATAGCAATCGGCTCTTCGCCCACCCGGTCATTGACGATCTCATGCCAGTTTAAGATTGGAATCGGATAAGCTTTAGCGACTCCATTGCGGGCAATCCCCAGTACCCGGTCGTCGTCCTCCAGGTAGTCAGCTTGTTGAGCGGATACGAAAACCGGATTATCGATGGCGGGGATACCGTCGCGCGCCGGACCGCCGGATAGAATTTCCTGAGCAGGAATCAACGCCTCAGTTAAATCGAAACCGTTTTTGTTCTCCGCACTGTGTACGATGGGTGGAAAACGGTCCCAAAGAAGGATCAATGCGATGACAAGCGTCGCAGGATAGATAAACCAACGGGCAGCGGAGGGGAGGATTGCCATGATGAGTCTCCGAAGAATCGGCAAGAATGCCTGATTTATACGAAGTCACCGGTGTTTTGGTTGCATGAGCAGTAGGGTACGCACCGCGTACCTAGGGGAGTCAAAAAAGGTACGCGGTGCGTACCCTACGGAAGAATCTGATCGCCCGGCGTCTGCTGCAACTGGAATGCGCGAACTGTTCCGTCGGGCCAAGTCTTCTCAGTCAAACTGAGTTCACCGGTGCTGGTAATCCGCACAAGTGTGGATGAACGGGTGCCATAACCGGGGCTGTCAATAAACAAACTGGATAGTTTGCGTTCCCATTCCAGAGAAACTCCAGTATTAGGCAAATCGCTATCTGCTGCGGGAGTAGGATTAGCCAGTAATTCAAACAGCTCCGCTGTGGTCGGCTCTGCTTGCACTGCCAGCAATTCCCCTAGCCTACGGCGACCCCATTCTACTTTCGGCCAGGGTGTATTGAGTAAATGGTTACTTAACCCATGGATGCCCGGCTCTAGCCGTTGAGGACTACCGGCCTGATTGGAGTAATACCATAACTCCATGTTGTCCCCCACCAGCACATTAAATCCGTTGTAATCCTGACCGTGCTTGGCTAAAGCATGCAGATATTCTTGCGGCGAGTCCTGGCCCCGCAAGAAATTGCTGATCAGTTCCCCGCGCGAAGGCGCATCCGTACGAATATCATTAGGATCGCGATAATTGGTGATTGCAGCGAAACGACCTTGGCGAGTCACCCCCAGCCAGGTGCCGCCGCCTTGCAGATCCCGACCGGCCAATACCTCGGGCGCATCATTCCAAAACGCTGCCGGTACCGTGGGACGGGCATAGAACTCATCGCGGTTGGCGGCGAGCAGCAACCTATACCGCGGGTGGATTTGATAGGCGAATAAAATGAGACACATTGTTGGGAGTCGGCAATGGTTCTACGAGTTGAAGTATCTGCATGGCGTAGTAAGTCAGCAGCATTTCGAGGACCAGTAAGGCGATGCTGATTGCGATGAGGCCAAAACCCATCCGGCGCGCTTGGGTTCCGGTACGCAGCAGGGTCGGGCGAATGACCCGTTGGCCCGGTAGCGGGTATTGGTTAGTCTCAAGAATGCGTCTGGCTAACCAAAGCAGCCAGCCCACGAAGCCGAACACGAACACCGGCATGGTATAGAAAATCCACCGAATCAAACTGAGTAACCGCTGTTGATCGCGCGGATCGGGAGAATTTAACAGCGTCCAAGCATGGATGTTCAGGCTGTAAACCAGCCATAGCAGCAGTGCTCCGACGACTAGGAATCCCCATAGCACTTGACGGCGCAGTTTCTTGTCCGCTCGGATGAGCGTGACTTTGGGCATCAGCTGTCGCCAGTAGCGATGGGCCGTGACGGATCGCGTATCCATTCGCTCCAAGAACCGGCGTATAAGCGAGATCCATTGAGTCCGGCGACTTCCATGGCCAAAAGATTATGGCAGGCCGTTACTCCCGAACCACACATATGAATGACTTGAGCGGGATCATGTCCTTGCATTGCTTTGGTGTAGCGGTCCTGAAGTATTTTTGCTGGCAAAAACCCACCGTCCGTATCCAGATTGCCTTCGAGTGGTAGGTTCACAGCTTTGGGGATATGCCCAGCCACTGGGTCGATGGGTTCCTGCTCGCCACGAAACCGGATGGCAGCACGCGCATCAACAAGTAGCGGGGTTGATTTATCGCCATGCACTAACGTGGTTAGCAACGTATCGCTGTCTACCCAGCGGCTATCGTCTGGCTGAGCCTGAAAATATGCCGATTGCGGATCCGGTTTGTCGGCGCTCATTGGTAAACCAGCACGTCGCCAAGCGGGTAAACCACCATCTAAAACCGCGCGCTGATGGTGACCCAACCAACCCAGTAACCACCATAAGCGGCTGGCGATACTGCCGCCGGCATCGTCATAGGCCACTACTTGGCTAGCTGACGAGATACCCCAACGAGCGAAGGTTTTTGCCAGAACTGAGGGGGATGTTAACGGGTGACGTCCGCTGGTTGGGGTAATTGGGCTGGATAAATCCTCATCCAGATGAGCGTAGTGAGCACCTGGAATATGCCCTTCTTGATAAGCACGACGACCCGCCTCGGTATCTTGCAAGCTGAAGCGACAATCGACAATGACCCAATCCGGCTGATTGAGCTGTTCATATAAAACAGTGGGTGTTATGAGTGTGTGGTATAGCATCGTAAATCAGGTATAGCTGTGAAGTTGCACCGGGTGTCGTCGCGGTCCCCAATCGCCGGGCGTGGTTTCAAATACCCCGGCACAGGGCGTATCGCAAGTAGTGCAACAGCCGTCCGCGGTCAGATTCCAGTCGCTGAGCGTGTACCAATCACGGCCGATTAACTTATGGCCACAATGATGGCAGTAAGTGCTGCCACCGTCTTCGTCATGTACATTACCAGTATAGGCGTAGCGCAAGCCATTCCGTCGCGCAATTTCCCGTGCGCGAGTCAGCGTGCTAGAAGGGGTGGGCGGATGGTCCAGCATCTTCCAATCCGGGTGGAATGCGGTGAAATGAATCGGCACGTCAGGGCCGAGATGCTCTGCAATCCAGCCGGTCATTGCATCGATTTCCTTTGCCGAGTCATTCTCGCCGGGAATCAGCAAAGTGGTGATTTCGAACCAGACCTGGGTTTCTTGTTTGAGATACACCAAGGTGTCCAATACCGGTTGTAAATGTCCACCACATGTTTTCCAGTAAAAGCGTTCGGTGAATGCTTTGAGATCAACGTTGGCCGCGTTCATATAGCGGAAGAATTCATGCCGAGGTTCATCGCAGATATAGCCTGCAGTCACCGCTACCGAGTGAATATTGTATTCTCGACAGGCTTGCGCGACATCAATCGCGTATTCCAGAAAGATAACCGGGTCATTGTAGGTGTAGGCAATGCTGCGACAACCCAGTTCATGAGCCACACGGGCAATTTTCTCTGGCGCAGCGGCATCGGCCAAAGTGTCCGTCTCGCGGGATTTGCTCATATCCCAGTTCTGGCAGAATTTGCAAGCTAAGTTGCAGCCTGCAGTGCCGAAAGACAGAATCGGGGTGCCCGGTAGAAAATGGTTCAGAGGTTTTTTCTCAATCGGATCGATACAGAAACCGCTGGATCGCCCGTAAGTCGTTAATACGATCTGATCTTGTTGGCGGGCGCGCACAAAACAGAGACCGTTCTGGCCTTCATGTAACTTGCAATAGCGTGGACAGACGTCACACTGGATCCGACCATCTTCCAACTGATGCCAATACCGGGTGGGAAAACCTGT
>JAZBPA010000267.1:0-3130 GCA_036351435.1 Candidatus Competibacteraceae bacterium | reverse complement strand
CTCACCGCCGAACAGCGCCGGGATCTATTCGAACTCCTTGATGATCGCCACCCCAACCGGTCCACCCTCGTGACCTCTCAGATACCCGTCGATCACTGGCACCAGATCATCGGCGACTCGAAGCCATCAAAATACCCCTATTGTTGATCGATTAGTTTCTCGAGTCACCATTACTGATCCCAGTCATCCACTCTTTAAACGTACTTTTCCTGTGATCAGGATACCTTGGCACTGTTGTGCTACCCCGGTCGTGATAGTTGAACTGCCCAACGGCGAACATCGCCGTATCCCTTGTTCAGCAACGGATTTGAAGGGTCCAATCTCATCCCAAGTGCCACTGGCACCGATCTCAGCGCGTACGCTGCTACCCCTAGCCAACAGAGTACGCCGGTTACTCGGTGTCGCTGAGGAGAGACCGGATGAGAACCCCGATCAGTTCGCTGCTACCACCGATGGCAGTGCCCCCCCAACATCTGCCGCGGCTATGGCCAGCCCTACCGCCCCAGCGGCAACAGCAACTGGCCCAGCGCCTGGCCGAACTGCTGCAACGTCAGCACCGGACCCAACAACACAGCGTCGCCCAAGGGACTGAACATGACCCCCGCTAATACGATTAGCCCCAAAGTCACCACGGCCCACCAAGCCAAACTGGCGTATGTTTATATTCGTCAATCGTCCCTGAGCCAAGTGACCCGCCACGGTGAAAGCACTGAGCTACAATACCGCTTAGCGGAACGGGCCGGTGCGCTCGGCTGGCCCCTTGAACGGATCAAGGTGATCGACGACGATCTGGGCAAAAGTGCGGCGTCCAGCGAGCAGCGTTGGGGATTTCAGCAACTGCTGGCCGAGATCGGTTTGGCGCAGGTGGGGTTGGTGCTGAGTTGGGATGCGTCGCGGTTGGCACGTAACAATAGTGATTGGCACCACTTGATCGAACTGTGCTCCATGTTCGGTGTCCTGATCGCCGATGGCGAGCAACTCTATGATCCGCTTCAATATCATGATCGCTTATTGCTGGGGCTGAGTGGCATGATGAGTGAAGCCGAACTGCATCAGCTGAAACTGCGCTTGCAGGCCGGGGAACGGCAAAAGGCCGAACGCGGGGAGTTGCGTTTGCCCTTGCCCGCCGGGCTAGAGCGGCAACGTGATGGCCGTGTCATTCTCAACCCCGATGAAGAAATCCAGGCGCGGATTCGCTTAGTCTTCGCTAAATTTGACGAACTCGGCAGTGCCCGAGCGGTCATGCGTTATCTAGTGCAGCACGATTTACGGCTACCGACGCGGCCGTTGCAGGGCGCGGCACCGCATCCGATTGTGTGGCAAATAGCCAGTGACGGTCAGGTCTTGGAAGTGTTGCACAACCCCGCGTATGCCGGAGCCTATACTTATGGCCGCAGTACCCGCGATCCGAGTCGACGCCGGGCCGGTCATCCGGCTAGCGGCATCCACCAAAGGCCGCTAGACCACTGGCCAGTGTGCCTGCAGGATCATTACCCGGCGTATATTAGCTGGGCGCAGTATCTGCGTAACCAGCAACGCTTGCGCGACAATCAAAATCGTTATCAGGACACTCATCGCGGTGTCCCCCGTCAGGGCCAAGCCCTGCTGCAGGGGATCGTCCTGTGTGGTCGTTGCGGGGCGCGCATGCGCTTACGGTACTCCGGCCCCCATGGCCAATACCCGGCCTATACCTGTCGTGATGCGCATCACCGCCATCACTTACCCGCCTGTCAACAGACGCGGGCGATAGCGCTGGATGAAGCGGTGCAAGAGCAACTCTTGGCCGCCCTAGCCCCCGACAAAGTGGCGTTGGCGATGGCCGCCCTGAAGGAGCTAGACCAGGAAACCGAAACCCTTAAACGGCACTGGCAATTGCGTTTGGAACGCGGTCGCTATGACGCCGAACGCGCCGAGCGGCAGTTTCACAACGTGGAACCCGAGAATCGCTTGGTGGCCCGACAATTGGAAAGCCAATGGGAGCAAAAACTGCGGGCCGTTGAGGAGCTAGAGCACGCGTATCAACGTTGGCTCGATCAGCAGTCGTTTGCGCTGAGCGATGACGATCGCCAGACTATCCTCGCGGTGGGTAGTGATCTACCCACCGTATGGTACGCGTCCACCACAACGGCGGCCGATCGCAAACACCTGGTCCGTTTGGTCATTGACTCAGTTATTATTGATGCCAAGCGCGAGCGGGGCTATCTTTGGTATCAAATTAATTGGCAGACCGGCGCGACCAGTGAACATCGTCTACGGCGTCAGGTGATGCGTCTTGCCGAGCATCCCTATCGCGAAGCATTGCAACACCGTCTGCAAGAACTCAGTGATGAGCAAAAAATGGATGCCGAGATTGCAGCGATGCTCAACGCCGAAGGGTTTCTCACCGCACGGGCCCAACCGTTTACTGGGCAAAATGTCTGGCGCTTGTGTCAGTTATGGCAGTTGGCCTCGTCGAAAGAAGCGGGGAAGTATCCTAATCCACCGCGCTGGCGTGACGGCACGTACTCCATCAGCGGTGCCGCTGACAGGATCGGGGTTACGCACGGGACCGTGTACAAATGGGTACGACAAGGACGCATTCAAGGCCAGCAGCCTACCAAGGGGGCACCTTGGAAAATACCATTGACCGATTCGGAGGTTCTCTCGTTGCGAGATTATGCTAAACGGGTACGGCGTGTTAAACGATCTATTGAGGAGGCATCATGAACACTTCATTGACCCAACCCTGGCCGACGCCATTCTGGATCGGCTCGTACACAATGCCTACCGCATCAATCTGAAGGGAGAATCCATGCGAAAACGTCACGCCAAATTGACAACCACCGCCCCTTCCGAGTAACAATGACCGACCCCGCGTCGCGTCGCTCCGACCGGTGGCAGCTTTCCCCCGGAATAGGTGGCAGGCTTCACGTGGATTAGGTGGCAGCTTTCACACCGGAATCGGTGGCAACATTCACCGGAATACGCAGGTAGAGCCGAAATTATTGGTTTTGCTATCCGGCGTTGGTGAGAATTGCTCTGGAAATAGAATTTGGAAATGAATACGAAAAGTTTGCTGACCAACAAGATCAAATATAATCGGGTAAGGGCGGGTGTTTAGCCCGCCCTCCCCACACCACCTAGCATGCGG